>DASPSB010000402.1:0-3580 GCA_035624135.1 Candidatus Acidiferrales bacterium
CTGCATCTCGCCCACACCGATCTCGACGGCATTCAATCCCTGTTCGGCACCGCCTATCCCGCCCACGGCCTCGTCACCGGGCACGTCCAGGGCAGCGGCACCCGCGACGACCCCGAATTCGACGCCTCGCTCCAGGTTGATCACCCGGTCCTCGCGACCGTCGAATTCGATTCCGCGCGCGGCGATCTCCACTGGACCGAGCAGGAATTCCACGCGCGCGATCTCGAGCTGCGCAAAGCCGCCGGCCGCGCTTCCGGCTATCTCGATTTCGATCGCGATACCGAATGGATTTCCTTCGATCTCACCGGGCGGGATATTGCGCTCTCCGAATTTCCAACATTTTCCGCAGGCCTCATGCCCGCCTCCGGCCACGTCTCCTTCGAGGCCAAGGCCGAAGGCCCGCTCCTTTCGCCTCGCGGCTCCGGCACCTTCCATCTCGCCGCGCTCCATGTCGGCGAAGATGTGCTCGGCGATTTCGACGTTCGCGCCTCCTCCGACGGACGGCTGCTCACCGCCGACGCCTTCTCCACCATGCAGCATGGCGGCGTCAGCGGGCACGCCGAAGTCGCTCTTTCCGGCTCGTTCCCCACCAGCGGCACCTTCCAGGTGCAGGACGTCGATCTCGACTCCTTCCTCAAAGTCGCTCTTCGCCTCAAAGACATCACCGGCCGCAGCAGTCTCACCGGTAGCTTCGTTTTCTCTGGCCAGCTCTTCGATCCCTCCGGCTTCCAGGTTCAGACCGAGTTCTCGCGCATTTCCTTCGACTATGCCTCCGTCAAACTGGAAAACGCCGGCCCCGTCCGCATCACCTACGGCCGCGACGAGGTCAATGTCGAATCCGCCCATCTGCGCGGCCCCGACACCGATTTGGTTCTCTCCGGCCGCGCCCGTTTCGCCCGCGATCGCCAGCTCGGCGTCAAACTCGCCGGAAAATTGAATATGCGCCTGCTTTCGGGCCTGCTCCCCGACCTCGACGCCCGCGGCCCCGCTGAGCTCGACGCCTCGCTCCAGGGCTCCACGCAGCATCCCCGCCTCGCCGGACGCCTCACCCTCCAGTCCGATTCCGCCACCTACGGCGATTTTCCCGTCGCCCTCAGTGACGTGAAAGGCGACGTGCTCTTCGACATCAACCGCATGACTTTTGAAAACGTGCGCGCCGGCGTCGGCGGCGGTGAAGTTCAGCTCACCGGCAGCGTCACCTACGGTGAAGGCCCGCTTCGCTACGACGTTGCCGCCCGCGGCCGCTCCATCCGCCTCCGCTATCCGGAGGGCATGAGCTGGCTCATGCAGGGCAATCTGCGCCTTCAGGGCGGCACCACCTACGGTTCGCTCACCGGCCGCGTCGTCGTCGAACGGCTGCTGCTCACCGAAGGACTCGACTTCAGCAGCCTGATGGGCTCGAAATCCGCCGCCGCCGCTCTCTCCGTCGGCACTTCCGAATATCTGCGCAATCTCCAGTTCGATGTCGAAGGCGTCTCCAGCCCCGACGCTCAGGTCCAATGGAACGCCGCGCGATTCTCCAGCGAAGCTCAGCTCCGCATCCGCGGCACCGCAGAACGGCCCGTGATTCTCGGCCACGTCCATCTGCTCGCCGGCGAATTTGAATTCCGCGGCAATAATTTCCGTCTCACTCGCGGCGACATCAATTTCGCCAATCCCTTCCGCCTCGATCCCATTTTCGATCTCGAGGCGGCCACCACCGTCGAGCAGTACGACGTCACCATCCAGCTCTCCGGCCCTGGCAGCCGCCTCCATTTGGGTTATCGCTCCGACCCTCCGCTTCCTCCCACCGATGTGATTTCGCTGCTCGCGCTTGGCCGCACCAGCGAAGCCACTGACCTTCGTTCCGGTGCTTCCACCAGCGCCCTCGGCGATCCCGGCGCGCAGGCACTGCTCTCCGAAGCTGTTTCCAGCCAGGTGGGCAGTCGCGTCGAAAAACTTTTCGGCGTCAGCCGCTTTCGTGTCGATCCCGGTCTTACCGGCGTCGGCGCCACCCAGAACACCACCGCGCGTATCACCGTCCAGCAGCGCGTCTCGCCGGATCTCACCGTCACCTACGTCACCGACGTCACTTCCACCCAGCGCCAGGTCATCCAGATCGAGTACAACGTCAGCCGCAAATTCACCATCCGCGCCCTCCGCGACGAAAACGACACTTACGGCGTCGACTTCATCCTCCGCAAATATTTCAAATGATGTGGCGCAGCCGCTCTTGGCTGCGCCCTCTTACATGGCACAGGCTTTCAGCCTGTGTGCCCTCTGCCTCCCCACTCCGCATCACTCGCCAATCACCCCTCACCTCTTTCGCTCGCCCCGCAACCGGCGAAAGCTGCAATGCACCCGATGAGCCTGGCTCGCCAGCGCGGGTGTAGAATACCGCGCCATAACTCTTACCCTTCAAGGCGCGGCATGGTTGCTCGCATGTCCTGAAGGGAGGTCACCAAGTCGCACAGGATCCGAACGAGAGGAGGGTCCCATGAGAGCCTACATTGTTATTACCGTCGGGCCTGGCAAGGCGCGGGACGTGGCCAGGGCCGTGACAAAGCTGACCGCCGTCAAGATGGCCAACGCCTGCTGGGGCAGCCCCGATGTGTTCGCTGTCGTGGAAGTATCCGAGCAGAAGGACCTCGACAAACTCGTTCTCGACAAGATTCAAAAGATCGAGGGCGTTGGGCGTACCGAGACGCACATCGCCATAGACTGACGGGAAGCTGACTCGCTCCAGGCTTTCAGCCCGGGCCGGGCCTACCCTTCGTCCCGGTCCCGGACTTCGGGATTCAGGACGACAGGTGGCCTCGTTACCTTGGCGCGCCGCCCCATTCCGTATGGTACGGGGCTTGCCCGCCGTGGCGGGCTCCGCCCCACGCATTACCGGAAGCGCTTCGGGGCGTATGGTCCGCTGCTCGGAAGAAATCAGGTTTCAACACCGTTCCTCGTCCTTGCCGGACCGAAGTCGAAACGAGGGGTTTACCGCTCGTGGAAAGAGTCCGCCAGGGTTAGGCCGTATTAAGATAGACCGTCTCGCCCCATCCGAGCAGTGGAGGATCGAATGATCGACACACTCTATGACCTCATCGGCGGAAGACAAACACTCTCGGCGGCCATCGAATCCTTCTATCGAAGAGTCTTGGCCGATGATGGTGTCAGCCACTTCTTCAAGCATGCGGATATGGCGCACCTGCAGGCACGGCAGAGTATGTTTCTCTCTATGCTCCTCGGCGGACGCGTCGTATATACCGGCAAAGATATTACGGCGGCCCACGCGCAAGCCCGGCAGCAGGGGTTGAACGACACTCATTTCGATGCTTTTCTTGAGCACTTTCGCGCGGCACTGAACGAAGTCGGCGTTCAGGACGACAAAACCAGAGAAGTCTTGAAACTCCTGGAAAGCAGGCGCAGCGCAGTCCTGCCTGGCTGAGTTTGTTTTCCCTGACAGATCACAGCTGTTTTGTCGGCAAACCTGAAGTAATGCCGCTCCGGAGATAACTTCCGCACACCCCGTCATTCGTCCGCAATCGGCGAGGCACTCCCGCACCTTCTGAAGCCACGCGTCTCGTTTTCATGCGCAGACTGCCGCGCG
>DASPSB010000408.1:0-7989 GCA_035624135.1 Candidatus Acidiferrales bacterium
TTTGCCACGCATGCTGGCCGACGCGCTGGCGTTGTGTGCCGCCCTCTTTTTTGCATTCTCGGCCTATTTCGTCGGCTATGCGGTGTATTGGAAACACTTTCCGAACTCGCTTCAGCTCGAACAGGCCTTCCGCGCGCTGTACCTGCAGAACGTGCTGCTTCTGGTGTGCCTGGGCCTGAGCATCTTCTGGCTCTCGGGATTCTACACACACTCGCGAGGGTACCAGACGCGATACAAGGCCCTCGTGGTCGTCAACGCGGTCACGCTGGCGTTTCTCATCGAGGTGCTTCTGTATTCTTTTGTTTTGCGCATCGACACAGTGCCCCGCGCCGTGGTTCTGCTTGCCTGGATATTTTCGGTAGCGCTCATTGCGGGAGGCCGCTTGCTGAAGGACCGGGTGGAGGACGCATTTGTAATTTCGCGCAAGCAGGTGGCCGGCGTGCGCGAGCCGAAACACGTGCTGGTGATCGGAGGGGCAGGTTACATCGGCTCGGTGCTCACCCGGCAGCTTCTCGGGGCGGGATACCGCGTTCGGGTCATGGATTCACTGTTGTTCAACGATGTGCCGGTTGCCGGGCTGTTGCCCAATCCCCATTTCGAGCTGTTGCGCGCCGACTTCCGCCATGTAGAGTCGCTGGTCAAAGCCATGCGCAACGTGGACGCAGTGATCCATCTTGCAGCCATCGTCGGTGATCCTGCGTGCACGATCAAGGCCGATCTCACCAAAGAGATCAACTACGCCGCCACGCGTATGTTGGTGGAAGTTGCCAAAGGGGCCGGCGCCAGCCGTATGATGTTCGCCTCGACGTGCAGCGTTTATGGGGCTGCGGATTTCCTCATGGACGAACGCACCGCCACCTCTCCCATCTCCCTCTATGCACATACCAAGCTCGACTCGGAGCGCGTCATCCTGGAAGCCCGTTCGGCCACGCTTCATCCCACCTGCCTCCGGCTGGCCACAGTCTTCGGACTTTCGCCACGCCCTCGTTTCGACCTGGTGGTCAATCTGCTCACGGCTCGCGCGTTCGAGGAGGGGAAAATCATGATCTCCAATCGGGAGCAGTGGCGTCCCTTCATCCACGTCAATGACGTGGCGCGCGCGTTTCTGTGTGTTCTCCAGTCCCCGCCCGGCGCCGTCTCCGGCGAAATCTTTAACGTGGGCTCCTATCATTTGAATTACACCCTCGGCGACGTTGCCGAAAAGATCCGCGAGCAGGTGCCAGGGCTCGACATCGAATACCGCGAGAATCCCGACAAACGGAATTACCGCGTGTCTTTCGACAAGATCCATTCCCGCCTGGGATTTGTCTGTTCGACGGGGCTCGAAGAGGGAATCGGGGAAATTATGCGCGCCATCGAGTCAGGCCAGGTGAAAAATTACCGCGACAAGCTGTTTTCCAACTATGAGTACCTGCTTGATGCCGGCGACGATCTCTTGAAGAGCGAGCCTGGTGTTCGCCTGTTCGGCGTCCTTGAACCCGACGAAGCTGCCGAAGCGCCCGCCGTCCACAAGGCTTACGCCGCCAGCGCCGCCTCCTAAGCGTCAGCAACTCTGCGCCAGTTCACTTCCTGGAATTTCCCTCCTCGTCATCTAAGCTTCGCATTCCAGACCTCTCCGCTGCACCATGCCCGCTGCCATGTTTCATTGTATATTTTATTTAGTCCTGATTACTGCTGTGCTGCTTGAATCTGCGGAAGCGGCCCATTCTCGAAGCGGAGTACAGAGATGAGCGGTGTCGGACCGAGCGTGAGGGACCGAAAGAGCTGCGGAGCAAGAGACGCCGGTGTGGGGTGCGGCGAGTGTCGGGACTCTCAGGACATTCCCGCCCATCTTGACGCAACTCCCTTCACCCCGCCCATTAGCGATATCTACCGCTGGATGAGCGAGTTACAATACAACTGATGGATAGAACAGGGGTTAGCTAGAACGGCCCAGTTCGGACTCATAATCCGTTGGTCCTAGGTTCGAATCCTAGCGGGCCCCCCAGGGAGACCATGTTTTCCGTCTATATACTCAGGAGCGAGACCTCAGGGAAGTATTACGTGGGCTCGACTGATGACATGGATCGTCGAATTAAACAACACAACGGAGAGCTGCCCACCCTCGGTCGTTCGACTCGAGCGGATAGACCTTGGGCGCTTGTCTATTCGAAGTCCTATAAAGATCGGTCGCGAGCGATGGCAGCGGAACGCTACATCAAGCGAATGAAGAGTAATTAATGGATTCAGAAGCTCATCCAGGGCGCGTACGTTCTGCCCGAGAAATAATCCGTTGGTCCCAGTCCCGAATCCCGAAGCTTCGGGATCGGGACGAATTCTAGCGGGCCCACATGCGGAAGTCACAACCGCAGAGCTGAAGAGCCGTGACCCCCGACTACGCTCAGCCGAGCAAAACCGGCGTCATCGAAGTTCAGCATATCGACACGCTCATCCAGGCGCTCACGCGGCGGGGTTATGAGGTCGTCGGCCCCACGATTCGCGAGGGGGCGATTGTTTACGATCGCGTGGGCGCGGCGAAGGACCTTCCGGCGGGATGGACTGATGAGCAAGATGGCGGCACGTATCGGCTGAAGCCGCGGGCCGACAATGCCCTGTTCGGCTACGCGGTAGGCCCGCATTCCTGGAAAAAGTACCTGCACCCGCCCGCAGTGCGGCTGTGGCGGGCCGAGCGCGCAGCGAATGGGTTTTCCATTCTGCCGGAGAAGCAAGAACCGCCGAAATTCGCGTTTCTGGGTGTGCGCGCGTGCGAACTGAACGGGATTCGCATCCAGGATAAAGTCTTCCTGGAGGGCCCGCACACCGATCCAACCTACAGCTCGCGCCGCGCGAATGTGTTCATCGTGGCGGTGAACTTCGGCCAGGCTGGAGGCACATGCTTCTGCGCATCGATGAACACAGGGCCGAGGGCCGAGTCCGGATACGACCTCGCGCTCACTGAGATTGTGGACAAGGAACGGCACCGCTTCGTCGTGGAGATCGGGACGGAACGGGGCGCTGAGATTCTGGCCGATGTTCCCCACGAACTTGCAGGCGAGTCCGACCGCGAAACGGCGGAGCGCATCGTCGCGGAGACGGCCGAGCACATGGGCCGCACGATGGACACGGCGGGAATCAAGGAGCTGCTCTACGGCAGCTACGAGCATGCACGCTGGGAGCAGGTGGCGCAGCGCTGCCTGACGTGCGCTAACTGCACGATGGTTTGCCCCACCTGTTTTTGCTCGACGGTGGAGGACGTGACGGACCTGACCGGGGAGCACGCCGAGCGGTGGCGCAAGTGGGATTCGTGCTTCACGACGGATTTTTCCTACATTCACGGCGGGAGCGTGCGGGCCAGCGCGAAATCGCGCTACCGGCAGTGGATGACGCACAAGCTGGCCACATGGATCGACCAGTTCGGCAGTTCGGGCTGCGTCGGCTGCGGCCGGTGCATCACCTGGTGTCCTGTGGGAATCGACATCACCGAAGAGGTGCGCGCGATCCGGAACAGTTCGCCGGACGGAACTTCGGAATCATCAGGAAGGAGCGGCCATGATTGAAAATCTCGAACGAATCATCGCCGAACATTCATTTTTTCACGGCATGGAAGACCGGCACATCCGGTTCATCGTGGGCTGCGCCAAAAATGTCCGATTCGAGGAAGGACAAATGATCTTCCGCGAGGGAGATCCCGCCACCCACTTCTACTTCATCCGCGAAGGCATGGTGTCGCTGGAACTGATGGTGCCGAACCGCGGCCGGGCCATCTTGCAGACGGTTGCGGCGGGGGAGGTGGTTGGCTGGTCGTGGCTGGTGGCTCCCTACCGGTGGCACTTTGACGGCCGGGCGCTGCTCGCCACACGCGCTCTGGCGTTCGACGGGAAATGCCTGCTCGCCAAATGCGAGGAAGACCATGACCTGGGTTACGAGATTTTGAAACGATTTACCCACGTTGTCTCCGAGCGGTTGGAAGTGACGCGGCTGCAATTGTTGGACTTGTATGGCAGCGCGTCTTGAGAAACCTATGGCTTGCGCTCCAGTCCCGGACGCAATGGTTCCCCAGCCCTTCCACATCCAGCGGGTGCGGAAGGAAACGGCGGATACGTTCACCCTGGAACTGATATCCGGGAAGGACGGCGGGAGCGGGGGATTCGCGCCGGGTCAGTTCAATATGCTCTACGTCTTTGGCGTGGGCGAGGTGCCGATCTCCGTCTCCAGCGATCCTCGCGACCGTTCGACGCTGAAGCACACGATTCGAGCGGTCGGCACGGTGAGCAAAGCGCTGCAGCAGCTAAGAAAGGGAGACACCGTAGGCGTCCGCGGGCCCTTCGGGAGTTCGTGGCCGGTGGAAGAGGCACGCGGGCGCGATTGCGTAATCGTGGCGGGAGGAATCGGCCTGGCGCCCTTGCGTTCGGCGCTATATTTTTTGCTGGCGAGCCGCGAAAGCTACCAGAAAATTGTACTGCTGTATGGCGCGCGAACGCCCGAGGACATTCTTTACCGGCCGGAATTAGAACGGTGGAGGAGCCAGTTCGATCTGGATGTGCAGGTGACGGTGGACCGGGCTGGACACGACTGGCGCGGACCCGTGGGCGTGGTGCCCGCGCTGGTCCGGAGAGCAGGCTTCGATCCTGCGAAAACGACGGCAATGGTGTGCGGCCCCGAGGTGATGATTCGGTTTACAGTGAGGGAACTGGAGAGCCGGGGGCTGGATCACCGGCACATTTACATTTCCATGGAACGAAACATGAAATGCGCAATCGGATTCTGCGGCCACTGCCAGTTTGGGCCGACGTTTATTTGCAAGGACGGGCCGGTATTCCGTTATGACCGCGTCGCCCCGATTTTCGGAAAGGCAGAGGTGTGAGATGGCCCGCCGGGGCAAACCGAAGCTGGCGGTCTGGAAGTTCGCTTCGTGTGACGGCTGCCAATTGAGCCTGCTGGATTGCGAGGATGAGCTGCTGGCAGTGGCGGGAGCAGTGGAAATCGCGAATTTCTGTGAAGCTTCGCGCGCGGTGGTGAAAGGCCCCTATGATCTCTCGCTGGTGGAGGGCTCGATCACCACACCGCACGACGCGGAACGAATCCACGCGGTGCGGCGCGCTTCGAAGTACCTGGTGACGATAGGGGCGTGCGCGACAGCGGGAGGAATCCAGGCGCTGCGCAACTTCAAAGACGTGAAGGAGTTTATCACCATCGTCTATGCGCGGCCTGAATACATCGAGACGCTGAGCAAGTCCACTCCCATCGCGGACCACGTGCACGTGGATTTCGAGCTGCGGGGCTGCCCCATCAGCAAGCGCCAACTGGTGGAAGTGATCAGCGCCTTTCTGAACGGGCGCAAGCCGAACACGCCGGCGCACAGCGTGTGCGTGGAGTGCAAAGCACGCGGCACGGTGTGCGTAATGGTGGCGCAGGGAACGCCCTGCCTCGGGCCGGTGACGCAGGCCGGGTGCGGGGCCATCTGCCCGGCATACGCGCGCGGCTGCTACGGGTGTTTCGGGCCGAAGGAAACCTCCAACACCGTCTCGCTGAGCGAGTGGTGGAGCGATCTGGGAGTTGGCTCGCCGGATCTGGTGCGCGCGTTCCGCAGTTTCACCGCTTCCGCCGAGGCCTTCCGCAAAGAGAGTGAGCGGCATGAAAAGCAGAACCATTAAGGTCGATACCCTGGCGCGTGTCGAAGGCGAAGGTTCGCTCTTCGTAAGAATCAAAGACGAGCGAGTGACCGAGGTCGAGCTGAAGATCTTCGAGCCGCCGCGCTTCTTCGAAGCATTTCTCCGCGGGCGCAAGTTCAGCGAAGCGCCGGATATCACGGCGCGGATTTGCGGCATATGTCCAGTGGCCTACCAGATGAGCGCCTGCCATGCGATGGAAGACGCGCTCAACATCCAGGTGGAGAAACCGATCCGGGAGCTGCGGCGGCTGCTTTACTGCGGCGAGTGGATTGAGAGCCACGCGCTGCACGTCTATCTGCTGCACGCGCCTGACTTTCTCGGATACGCCGACGCTATCGGCATGGCCAAAGACCACCCGGGGGTAGTCGAGCTGGGGCTGCGGCTGAAGAAAACGGGCAACGAGGTGATGAGCCTGCTGGGCGGACGCGAGATCCATCCCATCAATGTGCGCGTGGGCGGCTTCTACAAAGTGCCGAGCAAGCAGGAACTCGGCGGCCTGGTTGAGAAGCTGAAGTGGGCGCGCGACGCGGCACTCGAGACCGTGCGCTGGGTGACGAAATTTTCCTTTCCCGAATTCGAGCGCGACTATGAGTTTGTGGCTCTGCGGCATCCGCAGGAATACTCACTCAACGAAGGACGGCTGGTTTCGAACAAAGGACTGGACATTCCGGTCCGTGAATACGATCAGCATTTTGTCGAAGAGCATGTGGCGCGCTCGAATGCGCTGCACTCTGTTCTCCGGGAGCGCGGCGCCTACTTCGTGGGACCGCAGGCGCGGTACAGCCTGAATTTCGACAAGCTCTCGCCGCTGGCGCAGGAAGCGGCGCGGGGCGCGGGACTGGGCACGACGTGCCGGAACCCGTTCCAGAGCGTTGTCGTGCGGAGCGTGGAACTGGTGTACGCGTGCGACGAAGCCTTGCGAATTATAGAGGGATTCGAGATGCCGGCGCGGCCGGCGGTGGAGGCCGAGCCTCGCGTGGCCACCGGCTACGGGTGCACGGAAGCGCCGCGCGGGATCCTTTACCATCGGTACCGACTGGATGACCACGGGATGATCCTCGACGCGAAGATTGTTCCACCGACGTCGCAGAACCAGAAGAGCATCGAGGAGGATCTGCGCGCCTTCGTCTCGGCAAACATCGACCTTCCCGAGGAAAGATTGCAATGGGAATGCGAGCAGGCGATTCGCAACTACGATCCGTGCATCTCGTGCGCGACGCACTTCCTGAAGCTGCACGTCGAGCGCAAATGAGCGCAGCCCGACCGGAGATACGCATCATAGGGGTCGGCAACGTATTTCGCAGCGACGATGGGGCTGGGCTCGCGGTGGCGCAGCGTGTGCGGGGAAGAATCACAGAGGGGGTTGCTATCTGTGAAGAGAGCGGCGACGGTGCGGAATTGCTGGAGTTGTGGAAAGGGGCCGGAACAGTGATTCTGGTGGATGCGGTTGAATCGGGCGCAGCGCCGGGAACCGTTCACCGCCTGGATGCGAGCGCCACAGCGATTCCGCGCCGGATTTTCCGCTATTCGACGCACGGATTCGGCGTGGCGGAGGCGGTGGAGATGGCGCGCACCCTGAACCAAATGCCCGCGCGCTTGATCGTATATGGAATTGAAGGGAAGAACTTCGCGGCTGGGGCCGCGCTGTCCCCCGAGGTCGAGCAAGCTGCCGCTGAGGTGACCCTCCGCATCATCGACGAGGTTCGCGCGCTGCGGGGCCAATAACGGGCGGTTGATTGCATTTGTGCGGGGCCGCGCCAGTCGTCCCGCGCCATGCGAACCCCAGCGGAACGCCCCAAATTGAAATACTATTGGCCGGTCCGGAAAGCCGAGCGATGGGCGAAAACTACGAGGCCGTTCTGCGGAAGACTCCCCTGTTTGCCAACCTCACAGATGAGGAGATGCGGGCGTTGCGGGCGCGCGTGACGAGCCGGCAACTCCAGCGCGGCGAACTGCTGTTCAGCGAAGGCGATCCCTGTGCAGGGCTGTATCTCGTGGCCGCGGGAAAAATCCGCATCTTCAAATTGTCGGCGGCGGGACGCGAGCAGGTGCTGGCGGTGGAAGGACCGGGTAGCTCGTTTGCCGAGCTGCCTGTGTTCGATGGAGGTAGTTATCCGGCCTCGGCATCGGCGCTGGAGGACACGGAAGTCCTGTTCGTCTCACGAAAAGATTTTCAGAATTTCTGCCGCGAGCATCCGGAAGTGGCGTTGAAAGTTCTTGCCGTGGTAGGGGCGCGGCTGCGGCGGCTGGTCGGCATCATCGAGGACCTGTCATTTACCACGGTCAGACAGCGGCTGATTGCCCTGATTTTGCGGCTTGCAGAGGCTGATGGAACCAC
>DASPSB010000001.1:0-3101 GCA_035624135.1 Candidatus Acidiferrales bacterium
ATCCCAAGATCGCGCACGATGTTTTTATGCTGCTGCTCGATGGCAAGCTTCGTTCTCGCACCGAGACGCTGAAGTTCCTCAAGCCTTTCGCGCCGCCGCCCCCGCCTCCACCGCCGGCGCCGAGGCGCGGCCGCATCGCCAAGGCCGCTGGGGTGGCCGCCGTCCCCGCCAAAGCGGGGTCGAAGCCGGGGAAGAAACCTTCTGCGGTCGTCGCCGTTGCCTCGCCTCCACCGCCAAAGCCCGCAGCCCAGCCAAAAGCGCCCGAGAAGCCCAAACCGGGGAAGGCTGTTCACAAACCGGCAAAGCCGACTCACAAACCCGCGAAACCTCACAAACCGGCGAAGAAGCCCAAAGCGAAAGCTCCCGCCAGGAGAGCCAAAGGAAAGAAGCGCAGGTAGGAACTCGGGTGCATTGCGCGCTCCGCGCGCAACCCCGGACGAATGCGTCCGGGGCTACATGTTTTACGTTTGTGCCGGTGTCCTGATATTCATCTTTGCCACATCTGGCTCAAGTCTCTGCCATGTCCACGGATACGCCCGCCATTCTGCAACCAGTCCTCTCCGCACCGGATTCTGCAAGACATACTCAACTTCCGCGTCCAGGCCTTCGGACGATCGCAGTACGTGATCAAATAACTCCTCCTGCCATACGGGGCCGTGGCGTTCCGATTTTTGGTTGATGGCCTGTCCCGACGCTCCTTTGAGCGCTTGCATGATCCTGGTCAAGGAGAAGATCTCGTGTCGCGATTCGTCCATGAGTGGCGTGAAAATCATATGCACATGATCAGGCATGACAACAGCGACATAAAGCTCATATCTGCGGCGATGATCGCGGCAGCATGAGGAAAGCACGATATCCCGCGCCCAAGGCGGCAGGGTCCAGCGAAACTTCGTGACGAATGTGATGAGATGCGGCGTGAAATCCCGCTGCGGATGCGGCAGATTCCGGCTGTAGAACTGCATGGTGAGATTCTGTCATCTCGGAGCCCAAAAATGCCGCCGGAGATGAAAGAACGCTTCCTGTCTATTCCCAAGCTGGGAATACCAGCATGTAGGGGCGGACGCATTCGTCCGCCCCGCGAGCGTGGCGAGCGCCACTAGCGCAACGGCACATGGACAGGCAACCTTTCTTGCCCTTCGGGCTTATAATGTAAGCAGACGTATGCGTCGCCTGATTGCCATCACGGCGTTCGCTCTCTCCTTGGCCGTACCTCTCTGGGCACAGCACGGTGGCGGTGGCCACGGCGGTGGTGGTGGCGGAGGTCACGCCAGTTCTGGTGGCGGTCACGTCGGCAGATTCGGCGGCGGTTTTGGCGGCCATGCCGGAGGATCCGGCAGCGGCCATAGCAGCGGCAGCAGCAGCGTTCATGTTGCTTCCGGCGGCGGGGGCCATGTCTCCAGCGGTTTCCGCACCAGCACGGGCTATTCTCGCGAATTCACACCGCCTCCCTCCTCGCGTTTTGGCAGCTCTAGCGGGCCATATTTGCATGATGGCTACCGCGGGCCTCGCTTTGGCGGCTACGGCTATAACCGCGGATATCGCAACGGCTGTTACTACGGTTACGGATGCTGGGCTGGCTACGCTTACCCGTGGTATCCCTGGCTGTATGTGGGCTACTACGATCCCTGGTGGTGGTGGGATTCCGGTTCCGGTTACGACGACAGCTACCAGCAGGAGCTGGCCAACGCCGACGCGATGAACCAGCAGAATCTCGACGAGCAGCAGATGCTCCGCCAGGAGCAAGCCGACGGCGATCAGGACGCCTACGCGCAATCGGCTCCCGCTTCGAGCGAGCCAGAAGGCGCACCCTTCCTGCCGGGCACCGTGCTGGTGTTTCGCGACCAGCACAAAGAAGAAATTCAGAACTACGCCATCGTCGGCCAGACGCTTTGGAACTTTGCCCCTCAGCGCACGGAGAAGATTCACCTGGCTGATCTCGATCTCCCCGCCACCACCAAGGCCAACGACGAGCGCGGCGTGATCTTCCGGCTGCCCATCGCCAGCGAAGCCCGATAGCGCAGTCACCCCCCGGGGGAAACCCGGGGGAACGTACGGATCCCGGCCGCCTCATCTCTTCTGGGGAAACCCGGGGACAGACGGGGGAAACCCGGGGACAGACGGGACGTACCCCAATTATTTCTTCCCGATCTGGAACGTGCGGATCCCGGCCGCCTCATCTCTTCTTCGCCGCACATTACGCCTATGTTACTTTTTCCTCTATGGCTCGGCTGCCGCGCGTTGTCATTGTCGACGTGCCGCATCATGTTACGCAGCGCGGAAATGCCCGACAGGTCATTCTCTCCAGCGACACAGACCGCGTCACCTATCTGCGATTGCTGCGGGAATACTCGCAGCTCTACGGCCTCTCACTGCTCGGTTATTGCCTGATGTCGAATCACGTGCACCTCATCGCTGTCCCGCATGCACCCGACGCGCTCTCGCAGTCCCTCAAACAAGCGCACGGACGCTACGCGGCCTGCTGGAATGCCCGTCGCTGCTCGACGGGGCACGTGTGGCAGGGACGGTTCTATTCCTGTCCGCTGGATGAATCGCATTTGTGGACAGCGCTGCGCTACGTCGAGTTGAATCCGGTGCGCGCCGCTGTGGTCGAGGCGGCAGAAGCCTGGCCATGGTCGAGTGCGGCAGCCCATTGCGGGCTCGCGAGCCCAGATCCGATATTAGAGATGGAGCGGTGGGGCAAGCGATGGACGAGCGCCGATTGGCGTCTGTTTCTCAGCGCTGCGGAACTGGCGGCGGAGGTGAACGAACTGCGGCACTCCACGCACACCGGACGCCCGCTGGGAAGTGCTGAGTTCATGACTGCGCTGGAGGAACTCACGTCGCGTCCGCTGATTCCCAGAAAAGGAGGCCGACCCAAGAAACCTTCCTCAGACCCACGCCAACTCGGTCTCAGCTCGGTCGCATAGGAATAAAAAAATGGGGTACGTCCCGTCTGTCCCCGCGTTAAGGGAACCCGGAGCCCGGAACCCGGTGAAGCACGTCGCGATCCCATCCCGGATGCTAAAATAAAAAGATACCCAATATGCCCCTAAAAACACTGTTCCTGAATCCGCCTTCGTTTGAAAATTTCGACGGAGGCG
>DASPSB010000019.1:0-7658 GCA_035624135.1 Candidatus Acidiferrales bacterium
GCCGGCGGAAAGCGCGTAGGTGCCGAGCATGATGCGGCGCTTGACTTCGGCACCGAAGCCGGCGCCGCGAGTTTTCCGGTACATCTCGCCCAGCGTGGCGCCGGGAACGCGCAGGCCGTAACGAACGCCGTCGAATCGCGCGAGGTTGGAGCTGGCCTCGGCGGTAGCGATCAAATAATAGGTCGGGATCGCGAAGGGGGTGTTGGGCATGGCGATGGGGGTGGGCACGCAGCCCAGTTGTTTGAGCAGGGCGATGCCCGCGTCGATTTTTTGGCGGATGGCGGGATCGAGCCCCTCGGCGAAATACTCAGCAGGGATGCCGAGACGCAGGCCTTTGACCGGCGCATCAAGGCCGGCTGAATAGGCGGGCACGGGATGGTCGGCAGAGGTGGCGTCGAGCGGGTCGCGGCCGGCGATGACTTCCATCACACGGGCGATATCTTCGACGGTGCGCGCGAAGGGGCCGATACGATCGAGCGAAGAGGCGAAGGCGATAAGGCCGTAGCGGGAGACGCGGCCGTAGGTGGGCATCATGCCGGGCACACCGCACATTGCGCCCGGCTGGCGAATGGAGCCGCCGGTATCGGTTCCCAGGGCGATGACGGCGAGACCGGCGGCCACGGCTGCCGCTGAGCCGCCACTCGAGCCGCCGGGAACACGGTCGAGGGCAACAGGGTTATGCACCGGGCCGAAGGCGGAGTTTTCGTTCGAGCTGCCCATGGCGAACTCGTCGCAGTTGGTTTTGCCGAGGAAGATGGCGCCGGCGCGGTCGAGGCGTTCGATGGCTGTGGCGTCGTAGGGCGGGACGTAGCCTTTCAGGATTCGCGAGCCGGCCGTGGTTTCCGTGCCGCGGGTGTTGAGCACGTCTTTGAGCGCGGCGGGTACGCCAGCGAGGGGAGGAAGGGGCTCGCCGCGGGCAATGCGGGCGTCAATGGCGTCGGCCTGGGAATAGGCGCGCTCGGGAGAAAGAGCGAGGAAGGCGTTGAGGCGCGGGTTTTCGCGCTCGATGCGCGCGTAGTATTCCCCGGTGAGCTCGCGCGCCGAGATTTTGCGCGACTCGAGGGCCCGGCGAATGGAGGCGATGGTCCAGGCATTCGAGCTGGCGGGAGGCGCGGTTCCGGCGGGGGCGTTGGGCGCGGCGCTCATCGGTCAATCACTTTCGGTACGCGGAAATAGGCAGGCTGCCCGGCAAGACCTTCGGGCGCGCGGCGCACGACCTCGCTGATGACGGCTGCATCGCGCGGGGCGTCGTCGCGGAGGTGCTGCGAATCCAGTTTGTCCTTTGCATCTCCGCCGGCCTCGAGGATTTGAGCCAGCGGTTCGACGTTCGTCGTGTCGAGTTCGTTCAGTTTCTCGCAGTAGGAAAGGATGGAGGCGAGCTGGGGGCCGTAGGTGGAGAGTTCGGCCTCGGTGAGATCGAGATTGGCCAGCTCCGCCACACGCAGCACGTCTTCGCGGGTAATCTTCATCGCAAAATATGAAGGATAGCATACGGCTTCGGTGAGCGCCGTGCATCGGCAGTCCCAGCGGACAAAAATTCCAGGTTATTGCTTGACTCATAGTATGTTCCGGACATAGATTCGCGCGCAAGGACGGGGCGTGCTTCGAGGTGGCCGGCCATGAAACTTCGCACCTTTGTGTTTGCCTTCTTCGCCGGGGGTATTTGCGTTGCGGCAATGCGCGGCCAGGCGCTCTCGTCGCTCGACCGCGAGCGAACGGAGGATATGCTCAACCTCGTTGTGAAGGATGTGAAGAAGCACTACTACGACCCCAATCTGCGTGGCGTAGATCTGGACGCGCGATCGCAGGAAGCCAAGAAGCGGATTGAAAGCGCGCAGTCGCTGGGGCAAGCCTTTACGGCTATCGGGTGGACGATTGAGGGGCTGAACGATTCGCATACCCACTTTATTCCTCCCAGGCACACGCTGCAGACGGCCTACGGTTTCCGGATGCAGCCTTACGGCGACGCGTGTTATGTGACGTCCGTAAGGCCGGGAAGCGATGCCGAGGCGAAGGGACTGAAGCCAGGGGACCAGGTCCTCTCGGTGAACGGTTTCCGGATCCTGCGAGATGAGTACAGCAAGTTCGAGTACGTCTTTTACACCTTGCAGCCCCAGCCGCGACTCCGTTTGGAGGTCCGCTCACCCGAGGGCAAGGAACGCAATCTGGAGATCCTCTCCAAGCAGCACGAGGAAAAACAACAATACTCGGTACAGGACATCTGGCAGTTTGTACGCGAGGGGGAGGACGCGCATGAGCGAGGACGCACGCAATATTATGAAGCGGGCGACGGAATCCTGCTGGTGAAGTTGAAGAGCTTTGTGGTGTCGGACAATGTCGTAGATGAAATCCTTGGCAAGGTGCACGGGAAAAAGGGAGTGTTGTTCGACTTACGGGGGAATGGCGGGGGATCGGTGGACGTTCTTGCGCGCTTGCTGGGAGTTTTCTTCGATCACGAGGTTCTCATCGGCAAGCGCATTGGACGCGACCAGAAAAAACCGCAAGTGACCAAAACCTCGAAGCCGACATTCAGCGGGCAGGCTGTGGTGCTAGTGGACAGCCACTCCGCTTCCGCCTCCGAACTATTCGCGCGCGTGCTGCAGCTGGAAAAGCGGGGGACCGTCGTCGGGGACCGCTCGGCGGGGCTGGTAATGGAAGCGCGTATTTATGAAAATCATCTCGGCATGGAGACAGAGGTGTTCTTCGCCACGGAGATCACGGATGCCGACATCCAGATGGCAGACGGCAAAAGCCTGGAAGGCAGGGGCGTCGAGCCGGATGAGAAAGTGTTCCCCACAGGCGAGGATTTGGCCACGGGGCGCGATCCAGTCCTGTCGCGGGGCGCGGCGCTGCTGGGCCTGAACATTCCTCCGGATAAGGCCGGGACGATATTTCCCTTCAAGTGGCCGAAGGACTGATCCGGAGCAGGACTCTTGCTTGCTCGAAGCGCGTGCGCCCGCCAGAGGGGAATCGAGGCAGTTCAGGACCGGGCTGAGTCGGCTGCCGCAATGCTTCCGGTGAGTCCGAGCGAGTCGGCGACGGCGCGCATGGCAGCGATACAGTTGGCGATGTGCTCGTCGAGAGGGATTCCGAGTTCCTCGGCGCCCTTGACGACGTCTTCGCGGCTGACGCCGCGGGCAAAGGCTTTGTCTTTCATGCGTTTTTTCACGGAGCTGACTTCCAAATCGAGGATGCTTTTGCTGGGGCGCACGAGCGAGCAGGCGGTGAGAAAGCCGGCCAGCTCGTCGCAGGCGAATAGTGCGTGTTCGAGCGCAGACTGGCGGGCCACTCCGGTGTAATCGGCGTGCGCGAGGATGGCGCGGATCATCTCTTCGGGATAGCCGCGCTCGCGGAGAATCTTGGAGCCTTCGGAGGGATGGCCCTCGGATGGATGGTGCTCCTGATTGGGCCAGCGTTCGTAGTCGAAGTCGTGGAGCAGGGCGGTGAGGGACCATAGGTCTTCGTTGTGGCCGCCTTTGCGGGCGTAGGCGCGCACACAGGCTTCCACGGCCAGCGCATGCTTGCGCAGGTTTTCGTTTTCCGTGTATTCGCAGAGCAGCATCCAGGCGTCGTCGCGAGTCGGCATGTGATGAGGATAGAGCGAAATTCGAAATTCGAAAATCGAAATTCGGTCGGGCAAGGACCGGCCCTTCGACTCGCTCCGCTCGCTCCGGGTCGGCATCCTGATCGAATGCCGACACGACGAGGGGGGCAAGCCAACGCCCCGGCGCAAAGAGCGTGGGTGAGGGAGAGAAAGGCTCACGGAGCAGACGAAACCTGCCGATGGGAAAGGGAGAGCGGGGGAGGATTGCGGTTGACTGAAGGGAGTTTGCAGGCGATAACGGCGATATTCGCCCGAAGGCGGACGGCTGCGGACGACTGCAGGCGATTTGCGGACAAAACCAGAAATACTTCTTGACAGGCCAGAAGGCGGGGTGCATTCTTTGCGCGCGCGCCAGTTTCTGCCTTCCCCCTAGAAGAGTCGTCCTCCATCCGCTCGCTGGAAATCCGCCTGGGGCGGACAGGCCTCCCTGTCCCCCGAGGGCGGAAGGAGCGAGGAACAGGTGTCTGAGGCACAGGCAACACACACTCCCGATACCGGGGCCGAGAGCGAACGCGAAGTCGTCCGTTGCAAGGTGTGTGGGCTCGTTCAGTACCGCACAAAGACCGACAACTGCCGCCGCTGCCTGCGGGTCCTGCCACCGCGGGTACAGTACCTGATTCCTCCGCCCGCCACCCAGGAGCTTCCGGGCGACGACCGGCAGCTCTTTGAGCAATGGCCGAACGCGCAGACGGTGGAGAACATCGGGCACCGCATCCGGCAGTTGCGGGAAACGCGGGGAATGACGCAGAGCCAGCTCCAGGCGCGTTCGCGGGTCTCTCGCTCCTACCTCTCGCGGATCGAAAGCGGGCAAATGACGCCGAGCCTGGGAACGCTCGAGAAAATTTCCGAGGCGCTGGGCGTGGGGCTGAACCGCTTCTTCCTGCCGGAGTCGAGCAGCGAGACGCTGATGGAGGACCCGTTCATCCAGGGGCTGCGGCCGTTCCTGAGGCAGCTCGACTGGGAGCAATGGCAGTCGATTTTGAGACGGTTGCAGGTGATCAGCGACCACGTCACCGCCGTGACGGTGGCCGCCTCGCAGGGCCACCCCCCGCGAGGATCGGCGGCGCGCGGTGGAACGGCGCCCTCGGACCGCACGCCGATCCCGCAGAGCGGGAGCGCCAGGCCGCGGAGCGTCGGCGGAACGCCGCAAGCGCTGAACCGGTAGGATTCGCTACGCGAAGCGGACTTTGACGTCGGGGCGCTTCTCCAGGTGCACCGTATCAATGAACCGCACGTGACGATTCTCGAGAGTCATCACCAGAGACTGAGTGCGAGTTCCTTCTCCGAAGAAGCGCACACCTTTGAGCAGGTTACCTTCCGTCACTCCGGTAGCGGCAAAGATGATTTTCTTTCCGGGCGCCAGATCGTCGGTGTCGTAAATCCGCCTGGGATCTTTGATCCCCATTTTGGCCAGGCGCTGCTCGTGTTCCGGCTTGCTGACGACGAGACGGGCGAGGATCTGCCCGTTCAGGCAGCGTAGCGCGGCAGCAGCGAGCACGCCTTCCGGGGCTCCGCCGGTGCCCATGACGGCATGAACGCCGGTGCCGATTACGGCGGCGGAAATTCCGGCGGAGAGATCTCCATCCGTAATCAGCTTGATGCGAGCGCCGGTGGCGCGAATTTCTGTGATCAACTTTTCGTGGCGGGGGCGTTCGAGCACGATGACAACGAGATCAGCCACGGCGCGGTCCAGACGGCGCGCAATGGCTTTGAGGTTGTCGGCGACAGGAGCATCCAACTCGACTGCTCCCTTGCAGGAGGGGCCGACAATAATTTTTTCCATGTAGAGATCGGGGGCGTGCAGCAGGCCGCCTTTTTCGCTGGCGGCGAGCACAGCGATGGCGTTGGGCGAGCCGGTGGCACAGAGGTTGGTGCCTTCGAGCGGGTCGACGGCAATGTCCACGGGTTCGTATGTGCGGTTGTTATGCACCGCGGCACCGACTTTTTCCCCGATGTACAGCATAGGGGCCTCGTCGCGCTCGCCTTCGCCGATCACGATGGTGCCGTCCATGGGCACGGTGTCCATGACGCGGCGCATGGCTTCCACGGCGACATCGTCGGCTTTGTGACGGTCGCCCAAGCCCATGGTGCGGGCCGCAGCGATAGCGGCCTCTTCCACGACGCGAAGAAATTCGAGTCCCAGCGCGATTTCCATGGTCATCGGGACCCCCATCGCCCGGAGCAGCGAGAGTTTTTACCGCAATTCGCAGGCGGAGACAATACAGCGGTGGCCCGCCAAGAATGCCGGCGGGCAGGCTAGTGGCGAGTGGCGAGCGAAGGAAGAGAGAGGAACGGAACTCAAGAGGGCCCGATTAGCGAAACTGCGAGAGGGCGAGCCAGGCGCCGAGAGCAGCGGATTTTTCGTCAGCGCGCCAGGGACTGCCAATTTTCTCGCCGAACTGGGCCAGCACGCGTCTCACTTCTCCAGGGCGCAGACGCAGTCTAGCGGCCGCGCGGGCGAGCGCATCGCGTTCCAGCACGAGCGCCGTTGGCAGACGGCAGGCACGCGCGCCAGTTTCCAGGGCCTCGCGGAAGAGGATACCTTCCAGGGCGTGGGCGCGAACGTGACTGCTGCCGATTTTCGCGACATCCGGATTATTTGCCACCACCAAGCCGACGCCGCCCAACCTGAAGCCTGTGGCGCGGAGTTCCTTCGCGAGTTGACGAACCGCGGCGATAGTTACGCGTTGTGCCGCTCTCTTTCCGCGAGCTACTGCCTCCGGCTTCGCGGGCACGAAGGGCATGACCGCGCCGTGGTAGGGCTGGCGCGACTCCGGCACATCGGGATGGCAGAGCTGCACTTCACGGCGGAACAGGATTCTAGGATTGCCGGCGGGACCCGAGAGCGCCACAGCGATGGCGCGTCCCGTTTTCACGCGGAAGCCGAGCGATGCGCGGGCCGTTGCGTTACGGGGCATGCCGCATCATCGCACGGAAGAGAACTCATGCGCGGCGTAATCATTCGTAGCGAAGCGCAACAATAGGATCCAGACGCGCGACCCGGCGCGCAGGGAGATAACAAGCTGCGAATGCCACAGAGGCCACCACAATTCCCACCGTGGATATGGTCACAGGTTCGAAGGCGTTGACTTCGAAGAGAAGGCTCTCGAGCAGATGGCCTGAGAGAATCGCGGCAACGATCCCAGCAGCAAGCCCGCCGACGACAGGAGCCATCCCCTGACCAACGACCATGCGGCGCAGGTCAGAGGACTGCGCCCCTAGCGCCATGCGGATTCCCAACTCCGGGCGGCGCTGTTCAACGGAATAGGCGACCACACCGAAGATTCCGAGCGAGGCCAGGAAGAGCGAGGAGATTGCAAACGCGAGCGTGAGGAACAGTTGAAAGCGGCGCGGGGCCACGGATTCGGAAACGATCTGGGACATGGGGCGCAGGGCGAGGATGGGAACCTCCGGATTCACACTCTGGATCGACGCCCGGACAGCTGGCGCCAAGCTGGCGGGGTCGAGCGAGGTACGGACGATGATGGACGCGGAGGATGGCGTGCTGATTTCGTTGAACCAGTCGGGAACGTAAACCATCAGCAGAGGCGAATCCTCGAGGCGGACGGTGCGGATGTCTCCGACCACGCCAATAACTTCACTCTCCACGTCTCCAGCCCACTGGGTGATGCAAGACTGGCCGATGGGATTCTTGAAGGGCCAGAAGCGGTCGGCGATGCTTTTCGAAACGAGCACGACCCTGCGTCCGCGATCGGCTTCCGTAAACACGCGCCCCTGGAGGAGCGGAATGCCCATGGCCGAAAAATATCCGGCACCGACGGGACGATAATTGGCATGAGGATTCTCTTCCGCGAAGTGCAGCCTGCCGGGGAGGCCAATGCCGGTAACGCTTCCCTGGCCGGAAAGGGGCTTCATATTGATCCAGCCGGCGTCCCGGATGCCGGGAAGGGCGCGAATACGCTCGAGGGCGCGGTTGTAGAAATCCAGACGGTTGGCAGGCAGAGGCAGGCTGTGCTCCGGCAGTTCCACATCAACTGCGAGAACATTTTCCACCGCAAATCCCGCGTGCACGTGGAGAAGACGCGCGAGGCTT
>DASPSB010000020.1:0-2807 GCA_035624135.1 Candidatus Acidiferrales bacterium
GGTAGCTCGCCCTGGCGAGCGAAGGCTGGTGGACGTGAGGGGATTTGAACCCCTGACCCCCTGCTTGCAAAGCAGATGCTCTCCCAGCTGAGCTACACGCCCACGGTGAAGACCAGTTTGGGGCAAGGGGAGAAGAGGGTCAAGAAGGGGGGCGAAAGCGCTTGACAAAGGGTCCGCGTCCGTTGTATTTAACCTACAGGTTAAATACGGTGAGGACGGAACATCTCAACACCACATTTGCGGCGCTGGCGGACGCCACGCGGCGGGCGATCCTGGCGCGGCTGGCATTGGGCGAGCGGTCGGTGCTGGAGCTGGCGGAGCCGTTCGAGATGAGCCTGCCCGCCGTGTCCAAGCACTTGAAAGTGCTGGAGCGGGCGGGGCTGATCGCGCGGGGGCGGCAGGCGCAGTGGCGGCCGTGCCGGCTGGATGCTCGTCCGCTGAAAGACGTGGCGGAATGGGTGGAGCACTACAAGAGGTTCTGGACGGAAAGTTTCGAACGGCTGGACGTGTATTTGCGCGAGCTACAGAAAAAGGAGAAACGGCATGGCAGAACAAGGAAGCGCCGCTGAAGCGGGAATGCACGAACTGGTGCTGACACGCGAGTTCGACGCGCCGCGCGAACTGGTGTTCAAAGTGTGGACGACGGCAGAACACCTGAAGCGATGGTTCGGGCCGAAGGGATTTACGGTCCCGATGTGCGAAATGGATTTCCGTCCGGGGGGAGCGTTCCGTTTCGTGTTTCGCGGGCCGGACGGGAAGGACTACCCGAGCGAAGGCGAGTACGTGGCAATCGAGCCGCCGTCGCGCCTGGCCTGGAAAGGGGTGATCCACGAAGGGCTGGCGGTCTGGACGGAAGTGAGGTTCACGGAGCGCGAAGGAAAAACGATGGTGCGAGTGCATCAGCGGTTTGCGTTCGAATCGCCGGCAACGCGGGGCGCGCCGATCGGGTGGTCGCAGACGCTGGACAGCCTGGGGAACTACCTGGCGACGCTCTGATCTCCGCGCCGGCGAAGCGGACCGCGCCGCCGCGCTTCAGAGATTGCTCATGCCGCCGTCGATGACGAGTTCGCTGCCGACGGTGAAGGCGGATTCGTCCGAGGCGAAGAAGACAACGGCTTCGGCAACCTCAGAGGGATTGCCTCTGCGGCCGGCGGGGATCCGGGAGACGAGCGACTTGATCGCGGCATCGTCCATACCGATCTTGGCGTACAGGGGAGTAGCGATGGGGCCGGGACTAACGGCGTTGACGCGGATGCCCCGGCCAATAAGCTCGCCGGAAAGTGTGCGCGCGAGAGTGAGCAGGGCGCCCTTGGTGGCGGCGTACACGCTCGAGGCAGGCATGCCGATGTGAGCGTTGATGGAGGTCATAAGGACGATGGAGGCAGGATTGGCGAAGAGCGGCAGGAGGGCCTGAAGGAGGAAGAAAGGGCCCTTCAGATTGACGTTGAAGGAACGGTCGAACGCGGCCTCGTCCCACTGGCCGAGCGGGCGGAATTCGCCGATGCCGGCGTTGAGAAAGAGAACGTCGAGAGAGCCAAAGGATTGGCGGATGGCGGCAGCAACTTTCTGCTGGCCGGAAACATCTCCGGCGTCCGAGGAAATGACGAGCACTTCGCCGCCGAGCTCATTGCGCGCCGCTTCGAGCGTGGCCGGATTGACGCCGGTGACGGCGACGCGGGCGCCTTCCGAGAGAAAGTGACGAGCGGTTTCCAAGCCAATGCCGGTGGTGCCGCCGGTGATGAGGGCGCGCTTGCCTGTGAGTCTGTTCACGCAGGTTCCTCCGGTTGCGTTCCTCTGAATCGGGCCGAACCCATTAGACGCTGTAAGCTTCGCGCAGATGCATTGAATCTCTCGCGGGGACGGAAGCGGCCAAAAAGCCGCAGCGTGCAATTTCTCACTCGCGGCTGCATCTATGCGTACTTCGTCCGATGTCAGACCTGGCCGCAACCCCCGGCGACCTGCCCAGCACGCGCACGGTAATCGGGGCGGCCTTCACTCACTGCTATTGCAACACATCGGAAATCGGCGGAGCGGAGCGAGGAGAAGCGCGGCGGAAGTCCTGGCCGAGGAAGGCAGCGACGGTGGCGGCGATTCGGGATTGCGATAGAGGAGCGGTGTTCGTGCGTTCGCCGAGCGCGGGAGTGTCGGGGCCGATGACGGCGAGCCAGATGTTCTCGGAACCCTTCTGCTTTTTGCCGTGATCCTTCCATTCGACGGGGCCGGAGCCTCGGCCGTGATCGGCCGTGAGGAGAAAGGTGACCTGGTCCTTATATTCCGGCATCTGCTGCATGGCGTTCCAGAGCTCGGCGACGAAATGATCCCATTCGTGGGCGCTCTCGAGCACCAAATCGTAGCGGCCGGAGTGGGCCCAGTTGTCGGTCTCGCCGTAGCCGACGAAGAGGACGCGTGGCTTTTGCAATTTGACATAGTCGAGCAATGGGGGCTGGAGTAAGGCGTTTGGAGTGTCGTCATCTTCCAGGCGTGTGGAGTGGAGATAGAGGTCGTTCACCAGCTCCTGGCGGGGAGTGAGCGCGCTGCCGACATAGGGCGGGTCCCAGCCGGCGTGGACGTCAATGTGGCTTCGCGGCTGGTTGAAAATGTCTTTGAAAACGGCCCAGGTAGCAAAGGCAGCCACGCGGTCCTGGAATTCGGGAAGGGTATCGAGCCATTCGAAGACCGTTACGTTGGGGTTGGGACCGAAGTGATTGGAATCGATGCGCTGGTCGGGCGAGCCGGTGAGCATTTCGTTGTAGCCGGGATACGAGAAGGCGAAACCGTTGGTGACGTGGACGTCGCTGCCCTTTGTG
>DASPSB010000032.1:0-2870 GCA_035624135.1 Candidatus Acidiferrales bacterium
GGCCAATTCGTGAACGTCACACTGCGCTTATCGGAAGAACCGGACCGCGTGGTGGTGCCGAGCGAGGCGGTGCAGGTGGGCCAGAGCGGGCAGATGGTGTACGTGGTGCGCGCGGATTCGACGGTGGAAGCGCGCGGAGTGACCGTGGCGCGCGTGGCCGGGAGCGATGCGGTGATCGGGAAAGGGCTGGATCCGGGTGAAACCGTGGTGACGGACGGCCAGCTTCGTCTCGTCCCCGGCGCCCGAGTGGAAATCAAAGGCGGCTCCGAACCGCAGCGCGCGCGATGAGCATCGTCGAACCGTTTGTCCGTCGCCCGGTGATGACCACGCTGGTCAGCCTGGCTTTCCTGGTCTTCGGCGTTCTGGCCTACCAGCAACTCCCCGTCAGCGACCTGCCCAACGTGGATTTCCCCACGATTCAGGTGAGCGCGCGGCTGCCCGGCGCCAGCCCGGACACCATGGCCGCCGCGGTGGCCATGCCGCTCGAGCGCCAGTTCACCACCATCGCCGGGCTCGACAATATGAGCTCGTCCAACTCCCTGGGGCTCACGCAAATCACGCTGCAATTCGTGCTCGAGCGCAATATCGACGCCGCCGCGCAGGACGTGCAGACCTCCATCACGCAGACGATGAGCCAGTTGCCGCAGAACATGCCCAGCCCGCCCACCTATTACAAGGTGAATCCGGCGAGCGAGCCCATCCTCTATCTCTCCATGGTGAGCGCGACGCTGCCGCTCTCCACCGTGGATGAATTCGGCGAGACGTTCATCGCCCAACGCATCTCGATGGTGAACGGCGTGGCGCAGGTGGAGGTGTACGGCGGGCAGAAATACGCGGTGCGGGTGCAGGTGGACCCCAAGGCGCTGGCCTCGCGCGGGATTGGGATTGATGAAGTGGCCGCCGCCGTCCAGAAGGCCAACGTGGATCTGCCCACCGGCGCTCTCTGGGGCCCGCACGAATCTCTCACCGTGCAGTCGAACGGCCAGCTTTACTCCGCCGCGGAATACAAGCCGGTAATCGTGGCCTATCGCGACGGCCGCCCGGTGCGCCTGCAGGAGCTGGGGCGCGTGCTGGACAGCGTGGAGAACAATAAAGTAGCGAGCTGGTTTTGCGACTCGAGCGGCCAGCGCCGCAGCATCTCCATGGCCGTGCTGAAGCAGCCGGGAACGAACACTGTGGAGGTGGTGGACGGCATCAAGCGTTTGCTCGAACAGATGCGGCCGCAAATCCCCCCGGCAATTGAAATCAAAACAATTTCGGACGAGTCACTCACGATCCGCGATTCCGTGGCCGACGTGAAATTCACGCTGCTGCTGACGGTGTGCCTGGTGGTGCTGGTGATTTTCCTCTTCCTGCGCAACCTCTCCGCCACGCTGATTCCCTCGCTCGCGCTGCCCATGTCCATCCTCGGGACGTTTGCCGTGATGTACCTGCTGAACTACTCCGTGGACACGCTGTCGCTGATGGCGCTCACGCTTTCCGTCGGCTTCGTGGTGGACGACGCCATCGTGATGCTGGAAAACATCGTGCGCCACCTGGAAATGGGCAAAGGAAAGCTGCAGGCGGCGCTGGAGGGTTCGCGCGAGATCGGCTTTACGATTCTTTCCATGACCATTTCGCTGGCCGCCGTGTTTTTGCCGGTGCTCTTTCTGGGCGGAATCGTGGGGCGGCTGCTCCACGAATTCGCAGTGACGATCGGCGCGGCCATCCTGGTTTCGGGATTCGTTTCGCTGACGCTGACGCCCATGCTGTGCAGCCGGTTTCTGCGGCCGCAAAGGGAGCAGCACCACGGCTGGGTGTACCGGCAAACGGAGCGCTTTTTCGACGCCATGTACCGCGGCTACGAGACCAGCCTGAACTTCGCGCTGCGGCACCGTCCGGCCACGATGGTGCTGTTTTTCGCCATGCTGGGGGGCAGCGTGTATCTCTTCTACGCGATTCCGAAAGGCTTCCTGCCCAGCGAGGATACGGGCGAAATCTATCTGTTTGCCGAAGCGCAGCAGGGGATTTCGTTCGACGCGATGGCGGCGCACCAGCACGAGCTGGCGGAAATCATCCGCACCGATCCCGACGTTCGGGCCGCCAACTCGAACATCGGGGCGAGCGGCTCGAGCAATTCGCTGAACACGGGGCGCATGTTCATCAACCTGAAGCCGCGGAGCCAGCGCAAACTTTCGGTGGACGAGAAGATCGAGGAATTCCGTCCCAGGATCGCCGCGCTTCCCGGCATACGGGCCTTTCTGCAGAACCTGCCGCGCATTTCGCTCGGCGGGCGCATCACCAAAAGCCTCTACCAGATCACGCTACAGAGCCCGGATACGCGCGAGCTTTATCCGGCGTCGCAGCAGTTCGAACGCCGCCTGCACGACCTGAAAGAGCTGGAAGATGTGACCTCCGACCTGCAAATGGCCAATCCCCAGCTCCAGGTGCATGTGGACCGCGACAAAGCGGCCACGCTGGGCGTCTCAGCAACCGAAGTCGAGGATGCGCTCTATTCCGCATTTGGCGCGCGGCAGATTTCGACGATCTACGCGCCGAACAACCAATACCGCGTAATCCTCGAACTGCTGCCCGAATATCAGCGCGACCCGGCCGCGATTTCGCTGCTCTACGTGCGTTCCGCCAGCGGCCAGCTTGTGCCCATCGAATCGCTCGCGGAGCTGAGCCGCGACCTGGGGCCTACGACGGTGAACCATTCGGGACAACTGCCGTCGGTGACCGTTTCGTTCAACCTCAGCACCGGAACCGCGCTCAGCCAGGCCGTGGACGCGGTGAACCGAGTGGCCCGCGACACGCTTCCCTCCACGGTGACCACGAGCTTCCAGGGCACGGCGCAGGCGTTCGAAAAATCGTTCCGCGGACTATCGACA
>DASPSB010000045.1:0-11607 GCA_035624135.1 Candidatus Acidiferrales bacterium
GAATGGCGTCGGCGAGCACGCGGCGGACTGCAGCATGGAGGGCGCGGCGCTCGGCGGGCTTGAGGTGAGCGCCCAGGCGGCGCGGATGGATGCGGGCGCGCCACAAGCTCTCGTCGGTGTAGATATTGCCGAGGCCGCGGAGTACGCGTTGATCGAGGAGCAGCGCCTTGATCATGGCGCGCCGCGAGAGGGTTGCGCAGAACGAATCGAATGGCACTTCGAGGGGTTCTGTGCCGAGGCGGCTGAGAAAGGCAGGGAGTTCGTCCGCATTCATCAGGCGCATCTTGCCGAAGCGGCGAATATCGGTGTAGCGGAGTTCGCGCGCGTCGTCGAGCGTGAGCCATACGTGCGTGTGGGGACGGACGGGAGAGTCGGGGCGGCAGACGACGAACTGGCCGGTCATGCCGAGATGGACGAGCAGCCAATTTGCAGGGCGATTGCCGTTCGGGCGGAGTGGCGCGGCCAGGCGAAGGCCGATGAATTTGCCGAAGCGGCGGACTTCTTCGATCGCAGCGCCGGGGAGCTCGGCTTTGAGGCGCGGCACGTCGGCGATGAAGTCAGTTTTTCCGAGACACAGGCCCGTGATGGTGCGGCCGGGCAGAATGGCGCGGAGACCGCGGACGACGGTTTCGACTTCCGGCAGCTCGGGCATCGTCATTTGAAACTAACATAGGAGTGCAGGCTGCGTCGCGGCAGGGAGCGTGTGCTATGCTGGGAGCGGCCGGCGGAAAAGCAGGGCCAACCGCGAAGTTCCCCTTCCGAGGAGACGGCCATGATTCAGAAAGCTACGCCACTGCTCCGCGTGGAGCGCATCGAGCCTTCGCTGTCGTTCTGGGTGGATCGGCTGGGATTCCAGAAGGTGACGGAGGTGATGGAGGGCGATTCGCTCGGGTTCGTGATCCTGACGAAAGGCCACGTGGAAGTGATGCTACAGAGCCGCGCGAGCCTGGTGAAAGACCTGCCCTCACTCGGTGTCGGCGCATTTTCTCCTGCCGTGATCTATTTGGGCGTGACGAATCTGGACCAGATCGCGTCCAAACTGAGCAGCTCCGAAATCCTCGTTCCGAGGCGCACGACGCACTACGGGACGGAGGAGATCTGGGTGAAGGAGCCGGGCGGGAACGTGATCGGCATCGCCGCTCCGGCTTCGGAGCCGGCGGCGTAGGTTCACAACGTCACGGTATCAGCGCGAAGACACGGGTGGGGCCACCGGAGCCGCCTTCCAGTTTAATCGGGGCGACCACCAGATAGGCGCCGGATTCGGGCAGTGCAGAGAGATCGGCCAGATTTTCCACGTGAAACAGGCTGGCACCGTGCGAAAGATGGTGCACGGGGAAATCCTCCGACGGGCCGTAGTCCACGCTGAGCGTGTCGATGGTCAGGCCGTAGACGCCGCGGTCGATAAGCACCTTGACAGCTTCCACAGAATAGCCGGGGAAGTGCATCACTTTCGCCCCGTTCATGTTGCGATATCGCGCCGTGTCGGGCCAGCGCTCGGACCAGCCAGTGCGCATTACCACGATGGCGCCGCGCGGGATGCGGCCGTGGCGGGCTTCCCACTGGGTGATTTTATCGGGCGCGAGGAGATAGTCGGCACTGGCGCGGCTTTCTTCGCGCACGTCGAGAACGACGGCGGGGCCATAAAGACGCTCGGCGGGAATCTGGTCCACGGTCCAGGCGCCCTTAATGAAATGCGCCGGGGCGTCGAGATGCGTGCCGAAATGCTCGAGCGAGGAGAATTTGCGCGTGAAATATCCGTCTTTTTCAAACGTGGCGTTGATCACGGATTCGAATGGTTTATCGTCGCCGGGCCAGGCGGGATTATCGGGGCCGAGGGAATGGCCGAGGTCCACGATGCGGGAGAAAGGCACGGGCGGAGCGGCGGCAGCGGCACCTACGCCTCGTCTTGCTGTGATCGCCGCGGTGGCCGCGAGGGCGGCAGCGACAAACAGCACAGCGAGCACTTTTGTGTGATTTTTTGCCGGGGTCATATCGGCCTCAATCCGGGCCCGCCCAAGCCCACCCACGAAGGGGGCGACCGGGCCGGGCGTCGGTCATTTTTCCATCGTCGAGCACGAGCTGGCCATTGACGATGACGTAGCGAATTCCCTCGGAGTAGCGGTTGGGGTCTTCGAAGGTGGCGACGTCGCGCACATTGGCGTAGTCGAACACCGTCACGTCGGCCCACAATCCAGGCCGCAGGACGCCGCGGTCTTCGATGCGCATGATCTGTGCGGGAAGCGAGGTCATTTTGCGTATGGTCTGTTCGAGGGGCAGCAGGTGCAGGTCGCGCGTGTAATGGCCCAATAGACGCGGGAAATTGCCGTAAGCGCGGGGATGCGCGCGGTCGCGCCCCAGCAGACCATCGGGCCGGACGGCGCCGTAATCGCAGCCGACGGCGACCCAGGGCTCGACAAAGGCGCGCTGGATGTCCGGCTCGGACATCGAAAATGTAATCTGTCCGGTCTGCATGCGGTCCTCGACCAGAATATCGAACATCGCGTCCACAGGGTCTGTCTGGCGCTCGCGCGCGATTTCGTCCAGGCGTTTGCCTTCGAGATTGCGCAGCGTTTCATTGGTGACGGCGTTGATGAGGATGTCGTGGGCCATGTATTCGCGAAAGCGGCCGGCCATGGCAGCTTTGATTTTCGCGCGCGCTCGAGGGTCGCGCAGGCGTTCGATGGATTTGTCAGTGCCGCCTTCCAGCGCCCACGAGGGCAGGTTGGAACTAAGTCCGTTGGCGCTGGCGCGGTAGCCGTAGAGATCGGCAGTGACTTCCTGGCCGGCGGCGCGCGCCCGATTGATGCGCGCCACGACTTGGCCCATCTTGCCCCACGTCGTGGTGCTGGCCACCTTCAGGTGGTAAATGTGCACAGGCAGGCCGGCTTCGCTGCCGATGCGCAGCGCTTCGTCGAGCGCGGAGAAAATCTCTTTGCCCTCGTTGCGCATGTGGGTGGAGTAAACTCCACCATAGCGCGCAGCTACCTTGGCCAGCTCGATCAGCTCGTCCGTCTTCGCGTAGGTGCCGGGGACGTAGATGAGCGCGGTGGAAATGCCGAGTGCGCCCTGCTTCATGGCGTCGGCGACCATGACGCGCATTTCGTCGAGCTCGGCGGAAGAGGGCGCACGGTTCTCGCTGCCGAGCACGGCCTTGCGGACGCGGGCGGCGCCGACGTTGGTGCCGAGATTGATGGCGCTGCCCTGGCGCTCAAAACGCTCGAAGTATTGCGCGAAGGTGCGCCAGTCGATGGTGATGCCATAAGAGGCGACGCCTTCCTGGTACTCGGGGAGCGTCTTTTCGTTCATGGGCGCGAGGCTCGCGCCTTCTCCAGTGATCTCGGAGGTGATGCCCTGGCGGATTTTGCTCTCGGCGCGGCCGTCCACCAGCACGGTGATTTCCGAGTGGCCGAGCATATCGATGAATCCCGGCGTGACGTAGAGGCCGTTGGCATCAATACGGCGGCCGGCCGGGCAGTTGCCGCTGGCGGGCGCGCAAAGATCGCCGATGGCGGCGATGCGGCCGTCGCGGATTCCTACGTCGGCGAGGAACCAGGGATTGCCCGTGCCGTCAATCACGCGGCCGCCGGAGATGACGATATCGAAGGGCACAGCAGTGGAGGCCGCGGCGGGTGTACTGCTTTTGACTTGCAGCGCGCTGGCCAGCACGCCCGCGGCGAAGACGACAGGCAGCAGGGTGGTCCACTTTCCGATGCGGTTGAGACGTGCCATTAGCACTCTCCGGCAGACCGGTAAAAAGCGGGACCTAGGATACTCCCATGGGCCGCGAATGGGAGATGCCGCGGACGCGCACACATGTGCGCGCCGATATTCGAACTTGGAATTTCAAGTTTCGGATTCCTCTCAGGGCAAGGGGATTCCGGGCTGGGCCACGAGACCGGCCATGCGCAACATCTCGGTGTATTCGGCTTCGGTGATGGGGGAAATCAACAGCCGGACGTTTTTCAGAAACTTGACGCGGCGAAGCGCCCGGTTGTTGCGCATCTCATGGAGGGGTACGTGCTCGGGCAGGCGCTCGACGGCGCGGAGATCGATCACCACGTTTTTGCTGCCGGGATCGTGCGGGTCGGGATAGGGGTCGCGAGCGACTTCCGCAATGGCGTAGATAGCGCGCTCGGGCGCGGCGTGATAGCAGAGGACGCGATCGCCGCGGCGCGTCTGCTTGAGCAACCGCTGCGTATCCGTACGCGCACGCGGCGTGCGATACATTTCCTTACCTTTTACGAAGAGGGTGTCCCAATGGTAGTGATGCGGGTCGGCGGAGAACAGCCAATAGCGGCGATGGCTGGCAGGCGGTGTCGTCTTCAAAAGGGGCGCACCCGGCGGGACTATACACAAAAGCGCTCAAAGGCGAGAAAGGTTTTTGGCGTAGGGCGAGGAAAAATGCAGCCGGCTACCGGAACTCGACGAACAGGTCTTCGCCATGGATTTCGGTCCGGTAGCAGGCGACGCCGACAGCGGGATTCAGAGCGGCCTTTCCGTTGGTCACGTCGAATTGCCAGCCGTGCCAGGGGCAGGTGACCTTCTGACCGTCGAGCACGCCCTGGCCGAGCGGCCCGCCGCGGTGAAGGCATGTGTTATCAATAGCATAGAAGGTGCCACCCAGATTGGCGATGGCCACTGTGTGACCATCGAGCTGGAACTCGCGGATCTGGCCGGGAGGGATTTCGCTGGTCTTGGTGGCGCGGAATAGAGGCATTTCTTGGCGTCCTCCTAGTGGCACAGGCTTTCCGCCGGTGCTTCCTTCCATCGGGCACAGGCTAAAAGCCTGTGCTGCCTACCGCGGCTTGGGCGTCTGGGCGACCATCACGCCCTGCTTGAAATTGTCCACCATGCCCCGGGTCAGCCGCACCTCGGTGGGACGTTTGGCGAGCGACATCTGGTCGATCTTGTCCTGCAACTTGAGCAGGCCGTAGAAGAGCGCCTCGGGCCGCGGCGGGCAGCCGATGATGTACACGTCCACGGGAACGATTTTGTCCACGCCCTGGAGCACGGAATAAACGTTGAACGGTCCGCCCACGCCGGAGCAGGCGCCCATCGAGATGCACCACTTGGGATCGGGCATCTGCGACCAGATGCGCTGGATCACGGGGCCCATTTTGAGGGTGACCGTGCCGGCGACAATCATCAGGTCGGCCTGACGGGGCGAAGGGCGGAAGACTTCGGCACCGAAACGGGCGATATCGAACCGCGAGGTGGTGGAGGCGATCATTTCGATGGCGCAGCAAGCCAGTCCGAACGTCAGCGGCCAGATGGCGCTGCGGCGCGCCCAGTTGAAGACGTAGTCCACGGAGGAAATCAGGAAGTTTTTCTCGAAGCGATTGTCTATGATTCCCATAGTTCGAATATTTTACCCCGGAAAAACGCCGAGTATAGTCAGAGCTCCGATACGAGTCAAACCATCGCTGGGGAGCGGGAGAACGTTGCGGTGGCGCTCAAACCCTGGTGGCAAAACGCCCGTCCAGGCGGTGCAGGCCCGCGGCGTGGGCCGCGCCGATAGCGTTCTTGAGTTCGATGCCGGTGATGCGGCGATTCATTTCCGCGTATTCGGTTCGGGAGACTTTGCCGGCGGGGCGGTATTGCTGCATGACGTTGACGTAGGTGTTCGGACCCAGTTCGCGCGCGACCCAGTCCATGATTTCGCGTGTCCCGGCAATCTCGCCGGGCATCACCAGATGCCGCAGGAGAACACCGCGCAGCGCCAGGCCGTTTTCATCCATTACCAGGTCGCCCACCTGTTGGTGCATGGCCTTGATTACGCGCCGGGCCGCGTCGGGATAGTTCGGCGCTTTCAGATAGCGGCGCGCCATCTCCGCATCCCAGATTTTGAAGTCGGGCATGTAAATGTCCACGACGCCGTCCATCAGCTCGATGGATTCCAGGGAATCGTAAGCTCCGGTGTTATACACGAGCGGCAGGCGGAGCCCTCCGCGGATGGCCGATGGCAACGCTTCCAAAATCTGCGGAACAACATGCTCGGGAGTGACGAAGTTGATGTTGTGGCAGCCGAGCGCCTGGAGATGCAGCATCATCTCGGCGAGTTCCTCCGGACGCGTCTCGCCGCCCTGGCCCTGCCAGCTCACGTCGTAGTTCTGGCAGAAGACGCACCGCAGATTGCACCAGGAAAAGAAAATCGTACCCGAGCCCGACCAGCCGCGCAGGCAATCCTCTTCTCCCTGGTGAGGGAAGTGACTGCTGACGCGCGCGTAGCGCCCCGTCCGGCAGACTGCAAATTCGTTCGCCTGCCGGTTGACATGGCAGTCGCGGGGGCAGAGCGTGCAGTCGGCTAGGTCGGAAAGAGCGCGATCAACCCGGCGCGCGAGTTCGCCCGATTTATAGAGGCGAAGATAGGCCGGCTCGAATTCGCTGCGCTTCAGCGCCAAGGAGCTTTCCTTTCAGCGACTCCTCTTTCCTACGCTAGAGGGATGCGCCGCCGGAGTCAATGCGGCTCCTCTAGCAGCGGACGCAGTATAATTTTTCCGATCGGGGTGCGAGCAAAATGGACAAAAAAGAGTCCGCTGGGATTCATAACCTCTCATCGGGCATGAACAAGCGCCAGCGATCGGGTAGGCGTACGTCGCGCCATCCGATCGCTGTCGCAATTCTTGCCCTGCGTTTTGTGAGCGTTCCGCAGTTTTTTCTACTCGAGGGGCAAGCCGCCGTCCTGAGTTCCCAGCCTCGCGCGGCTTGGCGGTCTGCCCCCGACGGGAGGTCTCCTATGGAGCTTCAATTGACTACCAGCGCGTTTCCGGCCGGCGGTTCCATCCCCAAGAAATTTACCTGCGACGGAGCGGACGTTTCGCCCGCGCTTTCCTGGACGGACGCGCCCGCGGGAACGCAAAGTTTCGCGTTGATCGTGGACGATCCCGACGCGCCCGGGCGGGTCTGGGTCCACTGGGTTCTCTACAATCTGCCTGGCGCTACGCAGAAATTGGCGGAAGGTATGGCGAAGGATCCGGAAATGGGCGACGGCTCCAGGCAGGGGCGCAACGACTTCGGCAAGATCGGATACAGCGGGCCCTGCCCGCCGAGAGGAACTGTGCACCGCTACTTCTTCAAACTCTACGCGCTGGATTCAAAAGTGGACCTCAAGCCGGGCTCGACAAAATCCGATGTGGAACGCACAATGAAAAGTCACATCCTGGCCCAAAGTGAGCTGATAGGCACCTTCAGCCACTAAACGCAGCCGGGCTAGCTCGTGCAGCGCGGCTAACGAAAACTCATGTCCGACCCGGTTTTGTGCCGTGTATGAGCAGAGCACCCATAGCGCGGAAGGCAGCAAGCTGCGCGGCATCGCGAAACCAGCGGCCCGTGTAGTCGGTCGGCCCCGAGGTCGGATCGGGAAGGCACGTGTGCTCGACCGAGACGAAGCCGGCGGCGCGAAAGTGCCCGGCCCACTCGCCGGCGGAAAGCAAATGCGTCGGGATGGTAAGCAGCGCGCCCCACTGATGGCAATGCGGGTTGTCGCGGTAATAGTTGATCAGAACCCAGGCGCTGCCGCCAGGACGCAGCACGCGAGAGATCTCGCGCAGTCCCGCAGCGGGATCGGGCCAGTAATAGGCGGACTCGACGGAAATCACCCTCGTGAAGAAATCGTTCTCCCAGGGGATTTCGTCCACCGAACCGGGAACAGCCATGACCTGAGGCAGCGCGACGCAGTTGCGGCGGGCGTGGCGCACCATTTCGTCGGAGACGTCCATTCCGACGACGCGGCCTTCGGTGACACGCTCGGCCAGCAGCCGCAGGAGCCAGCCGGCGCCGCAGCCGACGTCGAGGACGCTTTCGGCAGGCGAGAGCTGCATGCGTTCGAGAACCGGCAAGGTGATGGGCAGATGGTCCTGCTCCATTCCCTCGCCACGACCGGATTCAGCCCAGCGGTTGAATTCCTCGCGAAGCTGCTGGTTTTCCGTAGTCTGTGCCATGCTGACTTGCGTGCCGGCAGGCTCTGGTGCCTGCCTACCCCGTGTTCGATTCTAATCCAGCCGTGCAGTCAGAACTTGTTTTCGTCGGCGGACGGGCCGTAGGTGGAGGGCACCGGAATGTCGTTCAGCCGCAGATAAACGCCGAGTTGTGCACGATGATGGATCACGTGGCTGAGCACAAACGTGCGCACAACGGCTGCGCGCGGCATGCTGAAGAGTGCCTGTCCGTTGGACTTGAGCGCCCACGGCTTCATCCAGGCCGCATCGTCGGTGGCGGCCGCGAGCGCGGCGCGGCCCGCAGCGACGCTCTTATCGAACATGGCCAGCAGTTCCTGGCGATTCTTGCCTTTGGGCATCGGCATCTGTTTGCCGCCAGGGGCGACATCGACTTCGTCCTGCGCGAAGGTGAACTCCAACCACCCGGGCATGTGAGTGAGGTGGGAGGCAAGGTCACCGAGCTTCATGGATTTGGGATGGGGCGACCAGTCGAGCCTGTCTTCGGGGACGCGCTCCAGGAATTTGCGGGTGGTGGCCATTTCACGGTCGAACTCAGGAAGGATGGACTGGTTGATGGGCATTGCAGGTCTCCTTTGGGGTAGAGAGGCGAATAGTTTCGCTTTTCGTTCGCCCTATGTCAAGATAGCCCGCCGCATGCAGGACCTCGAGTTAGATTCACGGCAGCGGAATTGGTTTCCGCAGATTGCCGCTGTTACTTTTCGACCTTGGCGACCAGTTCGACGAACTTCTGTTCGCGCTGGGCCTGGGTAAGACCATCGTTGGCCTCGGCGACTTGTGTGAGATTCATCGAACAGAACTTGGGGCCGCACATGGAGCAGAACTTTGCTTCCTTGTAGAAATCGTCGGGCAGGGTTTCGTCGTGCATGGCACGAGCCGTTTCCGGATCGAGCGAGAGCGCGAACTGTTTCTCCCAGTCGAACAGAAAGCGCGCGTAGCTGAGGGCATCGTCGCGGTCGCGGGCGCCAGGGCGATGGCGGGCCACGTCGGCGGCATGCGCCGCGATCTTATATGCGATCACGCCCTGCTTGACGTCTTCCGCGTTCGGCAGCCCGAGGTGCTCTTTTGGCGTGACGTAACAGAGCATGGAAGCGCCGTACCAGCCGATCATAGCCGCGCCGATGGCACTGGTGATGTGGTCGTAGCCGGGAGCGATGTCGGTGACCAGCGGCCCGAGCGTGTAGAAGGGCGCCTCGTAGCACAGCTCCATCTCTTTTCTCACCTGTAGTTCGATCTGGTCCATGGGGATGTGGCCCGGACCTTCGATCATCACTTGCACGTCGTATTCCCAGGCCTTCTTGGTGAGCTCGCCGAGCACCTTCAGCTCGGCAAACTGCGCTTCATCACTGGCGTCGGCGACGGAACCGGGACGCAGGCCATCGCCGAGCGAGAAGCTGACGTCGTGCTTGCGGAAAATCTTGCAAATCGCCTCGAAATTCTCATAGAGGAAGTTCTGCTGCTGGTGATGGCTCATCCACACGGCCAGGAGCGAGCCGCCCCGGCTGACGATTCCGGTGATGCGGTTGCGCACCATGGGCAGGAATTCGCGGAGCACGCCGGCGTGGATAGTCATGTAATCCACGCCTTGCTCGGCCTGCTCCTCAATCACTTCCAGCATCAAGCTGATGGACAGGTCCTCGGCGCGTTTGACGCGTGAAAGTGCTTCGTAAATGGGTACTGTGCCGACGGGGACAGGCGAGGCATCGATGATGGCGCGGCGAATGTGCGGGATATCGCCGCCGGTGGAGAGGTCCATCACAGTGTCGCTGCCCAGGCGGACAGCATTGGCGAGTTTCTGTAGTTCGTCGTCCACATTCGAAGTAACTGCGGAGTTGCCGATATTGGCGTTAATCTTGCACTTAAAAGCGATGCCAATCCCCATGGGCTCGAGGTTTTTGTGATGGATGTTCGCGGGGATGATGGCGCGGCCGCGCGCCACCTCGCTGCTCACGAACTCGGGCGAGAGCTTCTCGCGACGCGCGACGTAGTCCATTTCGCTGGTGACGATGCCCTGGCGGGCGTAATGCATCTGGCTGACGTTCCGGCCGCCGTTGGCGGAGGCAGACGCCGCCAATCGTTGTTCAATCCAGGTATCACGAAGTGCCATGAGCTCCCCCGAAAGCATTGACGAGAAATCGCGGAACTGCACTTGCATTATGGCACCGGGGATTGGCGGCCGCAACGACGGGTCAGGCGGTTGGAGAGCCGCGGCTCGATGCAGGGGAGAAACCGTCCTGGAAGCGCGAGTCGAAGATGATGCGACCGGCGCGGTCGCTGGCAAACGCGACGCAGCCCTGCGTGCATGCCCAATCGCGCGCAGCGCATAGGAATCGGCGAGCCAAGCCGCGGCCGCGAAATTCGGGGCGGATGTAGAGTCCCTCAACGTAGCCGGTTCGTTTGCCCCCTGCGCCGGGTAAATCGGAGCGGATGGAAAGCTCGGTGAAGCCCGCGATTTCGCCGGTGGAGAGCTCGGCCAGGAGGACTGCGTTCGGTTCGTCGAGCGTGCCGGCGAAGAAGGATGCGACCTCCGGGCCATGGTCGGCGGCGCCATCGGGCCAGTGCGCGCAGCGGAGAGCTTCCCAGGTAGCTGCGTCTTCCGGAGTGACAAGTCGGATGACGAACGGAATGTAATTGTGCGTAGTCGGCATGGGGAGTCGGGCGGGCCATCGGCCCTCTGATTCAGGAACGCACGAGTAGGAGATTCGGTTCCACCTACACGGTGACGTGCCACCCGCAGCGCTGGAGCGCGCCCGGGAGTGCAGCGTAGAAACGCTCCATTTCCGCCGGTGTGCCGATGGTGATGCGGACGCAGCCGGAGCAGGCCGGGTCGGCGCCGCGGTCGCGGACGTAGATGCCTTCTTTGGCCAGCTCGGCGGTGAATTCGGCGTGCCATTTGCCGAGGTCCGCGAGCAGAAAATTGCCGTGGCTGGGCCAAGTGCGGATGCCGTATTTCGAGAAGGCAGCCTCGAGCCGGGCGCGTTCGCGTTTGACGGCGGTGACGCTCGCGGCCACGTGGTCGCGATCCGCGAGCGCTTCCGGGAGACAGGCGAGCGCGACGTTGTTGACGTTGAAGGGCGGAGCGAGGCGGCGCACGGCGTCCATGTGTTCGGCACGTCCCATCAGGCTGCCGATGCGGAGGGCGGCGAGGCCGTAAGCCTTGGAAAACGTGCGTGCGATAAACAGATTCGGGAAGCGCGGCAGCTCGGCCAGCATTGTCTCGCCGCAATATTCGTAGTACGCCTCGTCAACCAGGACGGCGGTGTCTGGCGCGGCTTCGAGCAGCGCGATGAGTTCTTTTCGCGAGGCGATAGCGCCAGTCGGATTGTTGGGACTCGCGATGGCGATCAAGCGCGTGCGCGGCGTGACGGCGGCACGGAGCGCTGCCGCGGGATAACGAAAATCACGGTCGGCAGGAACTTCCACGGTCGCCGCGCCCGTGGCGCGCGCGCAGATGGGGTACATGGGAAACGTCGGGACGGGATAGAGCGCTTCGTCGCCGGGGCCGAGGAAGGCCCAAAACAGAAGAAGGATTGCTTCGTCCACACCGTTGGTGAGAAGCAGTTGGTCGGCCGGCACGCCAAGATGCGCGGCCACGATCGCTTCGGATGCGGCGCGCTCCGGATAAAGAGCAATGTCCGTGGCCGTGAGGCTG
>DASPSB010000096.1:0-2325 GCA_035624135.1 Candidatus Acidiferrales bacterium
ATCAGCGGCGATGCCGTTGTGAATTGCGAGGGAGGTTCCGGCAGCGGCGCGGCCTCCCGCGGCGGCGTAGAAACGGTTTGCCCGGCGATAATGGGCCGCGTCTGCGGGAGCACGGAGATGCGGCGGATCACCGTTTGCGCCGTGGCGGCCGGCGATTCGCGATATGTGCGTAGGGCGTTCAGAAAATCACCGCAACTCGCGTAGCGATCCGCGGGATCTTTCGCCAGACCGCGCAAAATCACCGCGTTCAGCCCGGGATGTATCGAGGAATCGAGCTGGATGGGCGAGAGCGGCTCTTCGTGAACGATTTTGTAAATTACGGTGGTTACGTTTTTGCCGGGGAAGGGCCGCTCGCCCGTGAGCAGTTCGTAGAGGATCACGGCGAGGGCGAATACGTCGGCGCGGCCATCCACCGGCCGGCCCTTCACCTGTTCGGGCGACATGTAGCTTGGCGTGCCGACGATTTGGCCGCTCTGGGTGCCCCCGCGCTCCAGGATTTTGGCCGTCCCGAAGTCGGTGAGTTTGACCGTGTCCAGCTCGCCCATCAGCAGGTTGGCCGGCTTGATGTCGCGGTGCACGATGTGGTTGTGGTGCGCGTAGTCGAGCGCCCGGCAGGCCTGCTCCATGATGCGCATCACCCGCGGGACGGGGAACGCCTGTTTTTCCTCGATCATTTTCGCCAGGCTGCGCCCCTGGACGAATTCCATAGTGATGTAGAAAAGGCCGCACTCGGCATCCACGCCCGCGTCGTGGATTACAACGATATTCGGATGCGCCAGCCGGCCGGCGGCTCGGATTTCATTCTGGAAGCGTTCAAGGGCTTCGGGGTCGTCCTTGTCCTGGCGCACGTCGTCGAGTTTCAGCGTTTTTACCGCGACGGTGCGGCCGATCAGCGGGTCGCGCGAACGGTACACCACCCCCATGGCACCACGGCCAACCTCTTCGAGCAATTCGTATCGTCCTGCCTTTTGCGGCGCCATCGCTCCACGGAAATCGTCGGCGGCACCCGTCCCCAATCTCGAACTTCACGGAGTTCGTGATGGGATCGGAACCAGCGCGCTCTGGACTTCGGCCGGCCTGACCCTGTGCTGCGAACTGCGGATGGGGCACGGAAGCCGCGCACGGTCGTCCCAAGCGCAACCCGGCTGCCCGGTTCCGGCTGAATTCCTTGTTTCTCAAGCAATTTACGCTCCCCCTGAGGGAGCGTCAACCACGGTGGCCGGCTTTGTGCCACAGCGCGTACCTGCGAGGTTAGTGCTGCGATGCAGGCTTCGCCGGGGGAGGTGATTGTTCATCTTTCAGGCGGTGGAGCACGTCGGCGATCTTCATCGGCGCTTTGTCCGCGTCCACTTCGTCCGTGTCGTCCGTGATGTTGTAGGCCTTGTTGATTAAATCCACGTACTCGGAGGGTGCTTTGGAGAATTTTCCGTCCGCGTCCTTCACTTTGGCGGAGTGACAGGCCAGATAGCCTTCCACGAATCCCAACTCCGCCGCAGGGTCGGCATCAAACCAGAATGTTCCGTCGAAATCGCCGTGCGCCTTCGTCGGAGTGTCGCTTGCCCCGGGCGCCGACTGCTCGTTCGCGAACTTGCGCACAAAATCGAGCGCTTCGCTCACCGTTCGCTTTCGCAGCGCAACGTCAGATAGATAGTATTTGGTCAGGGCGTCGATATAAGTCTGGATTTCTCTGGTAAATGCCAGGTCGCCGCGGTATTCAAAGACGTAGCAGTCTTTGTAGCCGGAAATTACCCCGTACTGCTCCCAGCCTCCCAGCGACAGCCACCAGTGTCCATCGTAGGTTGGCGCGGCAGTCTGTTCCGCGGGCTTTTCCGCGCCCGGGGCCTGCCCCAGCGACGCTTGCGGGAGAATCAGCAGCACGCAAAAAATCAAAAGTGGGGGAAAAAGACTTCGGCCGCGACGCATACCGGATGGACGCTCAGTCGCCGGATTCCGTTTCGATCTGCACGAGCGGGTCGGCGACTTCCAGTTCTTCGAGCCGTCCGTGGCTGGGCGCGGGCAGCGGATCCAGGTGCTGCGGCGCGCGCCAGTGATCGATATAGGAGGTCTGCTGGACGCAGGAGACGGTGCATTGCGCCGTGCACGGCTTCCGCGTATAGAACTCGCGGCGCACATCCGCCTTCGTGTAGCGTTCGAGCGGGACTCCCGGCCAGCCGCGCTGCTGCGAACAGTAGTGCACCAGACCGTCCTCGCAGATGTAGAGGTACCTGCCCCCGGCGCGGCACCGCCACTCGTTGGGCCTGCCTTCGGCCAGATTCTGCTGGAAGTGGTTGAAGCGCGAGTAGGAACCCTTGCTCATCTCCATGA
>DASPSB010000100.1:0-3571 GCA_035624135.1 Candidatus Acidiferrales bacterium
TGGCGAAACAGTATGGGACGGGCGACGTGATCGCCATGGACATCGGCGGGACGACGGCAAAAATTGGTGTGCTGCGCGGCGGCGAGCCAGTGGAGCGGCGGCCATCGGATTTCTTCGGGATTCCGGTGGAGGTTTCGGGGCCGTACCTGCGTTCGATCGCGCTCGGCGGGGGTAGCGTGGTGCGCGCAGTTGAGGAAGCGGGCGCGCGGCGGTTGCAGCTTGGGCCGGAGAGCATGGGGTCTTATCCCGGGCCGGCGTGCTACGGGCTGGGCGGAGATGAGGCGACGCTGACGGATGCGTTTGTAGCGGCGGGCCTGGTGAACGCCGAATATTTTTTGGGCGGGGCGAAACGGATCGAGGCGGAACTGGCGAGAAAGACGGTTGAGGAGCGCGTTGCCGGCCCGCTGGGAATTTCACTGGAAGAGGCGTGCCGGCAAATTGTGACGTGCGCCTTCGAGAGGGTGGCGGGAGTGATGCAGGAGGCGAAATCGGACCTGGGACTGGATCTGGCGAAGCACACGCTTTACGCGTATGGAGGGAACGGCGGGTTGTTTGCGTGCGGAGTCGCGCAGCAGGCCGGAATCGGGCGGGTGCAGATGTTCTCGCTGGGAGCGGTATTCAGCGCGTTCGGGTCGTCGGTATCGGATATCCGGCATGTGTACGAGCGCGCGCTGGCGGATGGAGGAGCAACGGACGCGACGGCGAGGGAAATCGGGAAGGCGCTCGGAGAGATTCGGGCTGAGGCAGTCAAGGATCTGCGTGGAGAGGGAATAGAGCCGGGGGATCTGAAGTGGGAAATTGAATTGGATGTGGCGGGAGAGGAGGGAAGAGCGAGGCCAGTGCGGTGCTCAGAAGCGGCGCTAGAGAACGGGACGACGTTGCGCAGGGCGTTGGGAGCTGCGGTGGAACTAGCGCGGGTGGAATTGCTGCGTGCGCGCGTGGAGAAAACGATGGCGCGGCCGCGGATCGAGCCGCGTGCTTCGGCTGGAGCAGACGCAACGCGGGCGAAAAAAGGAATGCGGAAGGTGCTGTGGGGCGGCACGAGCGGTGAGGCGGCGCTCTATCGATGGGAGGATCTGGGGCCGGGGAATCGGGTCTCAGGGTGCGCAATTTTGGAGGAGGAGAACACGACGTATTTGGTGCCGGAGGGATGGACGCTGGAGATGGATGGGTATGGGAACGCGAGGGTGGAACGGGGATAGGTAAGGAAAAACGGGGGAAAAGCAGATTCTTCACCGCGACAAACTGTGCTGAAGTTCGGGATGGCAACGCCCTGCATTTTCGAGTTGGGCGGTGGATGGAGAGGTGAGAGATGGCAGCGGAGCAGAAGCGAATACGAGTGACGGAATATCTGGACCTGGATCTGGATGGAGAGCGCTGGCTGTGCAACCGGTGCGGGAAGGAACTCGGGCCCGCGCGGGAGAATTACAAGAAGGGTTGCCTGGTGCACGAGCGCGACCCGCGTGAAATCCATCCGCCAATCGTGGGAGGCGCGTTCAGCTTTTCGCCGGACCCGCTGTGGGTGCGCATCGTAGAGTTTTATTGCTCGGGCTGCGGGACGCAACTGGAAACGGAGTACCTGCCTCCGGGACACCCCATCACGCACGATATTGAAATTGATGTGGAGCGGCTGAAGCAGCGGCTGGGCATGGGCGAGTTCGGGATCCGGGAAGGACGGCTCGAGGCGGCGGAATGAATTCGATCGATATCGACGTCGGCGGCACGTTTACGGACCTGGTGCTGAATTACCAGGGCCGGGCGGCAGTGCGGAAAGTGCCAACGACGCCCTACGATTTGTCGGTGTGTTTTTCGCGGGTGATTGAAGAGGGTGCGAAGGCGCTCGGAATGGGGATGGAGGAATTGCTGCCGGGGATCGACATGATCCGGTATTCGACCACGGTGGCGATGAACCGGCTAATCGAGCGGAAAGGGCCGAGGCTGGCGCTGCTGACGACAGAAGGGCACGAGGACGTGGTGCTGATTGGCCGGGGCGCGCAGTGGATTGACGGAACGCGCGTGGCGGAGCGGCGGAATCTAGCCATCCAGCGAAAACCGGAGCCGCTGGTCCCGCGGGACCTGATCGCGGGAGTGAAGGAGCGGGTGGACTCGCGCGGAAACGTAATCCGTCCGCTGGATGAAGACGACGCGCGCGAAAAGGTGCGGACGCTGGTGGCGCGCGGGGCGCGGGGGTTCGTGGTCTCGCTGCTGTGGGGATTCCTGAATCCGGTGCACGAGCGCCGGGTGAAAGAAATCATCCGCGACGAGTACAAAGAGTTCCACATCGGCTACCTGCCGGTGGTGCTGGCCGGACAGGTGGTGGGAAAACTGGGCGAATACGAACGGACGCTGGCGGCGATCCTGGACGCGTATCTGCAGCGGTCGATGCAAATCGATCTTTCGGCGATGTGGGACAAACTGCGGGAGCGCGGGTACAAACGGCCGCTGCACATGATCCAGAGCTCGGGGGGAATCGCGGAGGTTTTTCGCACGACGGCGAGCCGGACGTTCAACAGCGGGCCGGTGTCGGGGCTGATGGGCGCGCACCACGTGGCGAAATCGCTGGGCTATCACAACGTGGTGATGACCGATATGGGAGGGACGAGTTTCGACGTGGGGCTGGTGGTGAAAGACAGCGTGAGGAGCTACGACTTCCGGCCAATCATCGACCGTTGGATGGTGGGAATCACGATGATCAAAACGATGTCGATCGGGGCAGGAGGCGGCTCGATCGCGAGCGTGAATCCGCTGCTCGAAAACCGCGTGCAGGTGGGGCCGCGGAGCGCGGGATCGATGCCGGGGCCGGCATGCTTCAGCCTGGGCGGGCGCGAGCCGACGGTGACGGACGCGGACGTGGTGCTGGGCTACCTGAATCCGGAGTATTACTTCGGGGGGCGGATGCGGCTGGACAAAAACCGCGCGGCGCAGGCCATCCGGGAGAAAATCGCGCAGCCGCTGGGAGTGAGCGTGGAAGAAGCGGCGATGCTGATCCGGCGAATCGTGAACGGGAACATGGCGTCGGCGATCATGAAAGAGGTGCACCTGCGGGGCTACAGTCCGGAGGAATTCATTCTGTTCGTGGGCGGGGGAGCGGGGCCGACGCACGCGGAGGGGTTCAAAGGCGACATCCCGAAGGCGTTTACGTTCCCGTTTTCTCCGGTGTTCTGCGCGTATGGCTCTTCGACCATGGACATCCTGCACGTTTACGAACATTCGCGGCGGCTGATGCTGATGTCGCCGGGGAGCCAGCAATTGACGGAGGATTACGCGGCGTTCAATGAGACGGTGGAGGCGCTGGTGGCGCAGGCGGCGAAGGATCTGGCGGCGGACGGATTTGAGGCGAGCGAGGCCGCGCTGGCGCTGGAGCTGGACATGCTCTACGGCGGCCAGTTCCATGTGAAACGGGCGCTTTCGCCGCGCCTCGAGATTCATTCGGGAGAGGACGTGCGAGCAGTTTGCGAGGCGTTCCACAAAGAGTTCAGCGAGGCGTACAGCCCGTTCGTGGTGAATCCAGAGGGGGGAGTTTTCGTGGTAAGCTTCGTGCTTAAAGCGGTGGTGCCGACGAAAAAGATTG
>DASPSB010000107.1:0-7952 GCA_035624135.1 Candidatus Acidiferrales bacterium
TCGTGTAAGCGCCGCCGGTGCACGGAGCAGTTACCGTACCGGTGGTGGAGCACACCAACACCGATGTCGGCGGAGCAGCAATGGCTGGGCCGAACGACTCGTCAGCGAAGGCCGTATTGAGCTGGCCCGCAAACATGAACCGCAGGTCGTCCCCTTTATAGGCCTTCGTGACCAGCGTGAACCAGGGCGTCGGCAGTTGCGCTTCCACGGTGAACATGTTCTGCGGAAGGCGCATGGTGAGTCCCGTCGGATAGCAGTTGCGCAGCCCTCCCGCAGCGGTCGCGGAAGCGCCGTCGCTTGAGCAAGTCAATGAGGTTACGCCCGTCGGGAGAGCAAGTGGCGTCTCCGGTATGGCGCTTGAAAGCACGATGTACTCTCCCTCAGCGTGGCCGCCGCTCACGACGAGCTCAGAATTAGGCACGCCCTTCCAGTCCGAGTTCAACGGGAAGTCGAGTACGATGCGGCCTTGCACTCCGGGCTCGCCGCTCGCGGAGCCGAGCATGGCACCCATCCGGGATTCGGTCAAAAATCCGGTGGGTACAACACCAGTCGCACCGAGCAGCGCGTTTGAAACTGCGGTGTTCAGGTTGTTGTCGCCAAAGGCCCCGAGAGTCATGGCAACTTCGGGTTCGAACTTCAGCTTTCCGGCGGTGAACTGCAACCCGGTCTTGAATTGCTCAATGCGCTCATACGGGTTGCCGAAGGCCACGCCGGCGAGCTGGTTGATCACGTCGTACTGGGTCGAGGACGCCAGAATCGTCCAATCCTCGCCGAACTCGGCAAACCACGGCACATCACCGAGCTTGGCATCCATGCGCACATAGGCCAGGCGCAGAGCGGCCTGCGAGGTGCGCACAGAGCTGACGTTGGTGTTGCTGACCACGGTGTAGTCGCCGGCCCAGTCGAACTCGAGCCTGCCCGTCAGGGTGATGTCCGGGCCGCTAATGGGCCAGGAGAAATTGGCGCCAAAGCGGGATTCCCGGGCCTTGACGTGGAACTGGGAACCTGCGTCGGGGCCGGTGTCTCCTAGCAACAGTGGCAGCGGAAAGTCGTTGTTCTCGAAGCTCGTACCGCCGCTGTTGGTGGTGTCGGAGACCGCGGTCGCTTTGAAGAACCCATACAGGTTGATCATCGCGCCGCTGCCCAGCTTGATATCCGGAATGATGCCCTGAGGATTCTTGGGAAGTGTAATGGGCAGAACCCGGACCGGGGCGATGGCTGGAATTGTTCCCGCATCCGCCGACGCTCCATCGCTGGGATCGTAGCCGGCCATCATGTCGCTAACCGGCCAGACCGCCGACTTCGGTGCCGGCATCGGGCCTGCCGCCGGTACTGCCGTAGCCGACGTGCCTGCTGCCGTACCGACCGGAGCCGATGCATTCACCATGCGGGCGCCGCTGCTGCTTGCGTTCGCGGCGGACACGGCTGCTGCGGCTACGGTTGTGTTGTACTCTTCCTGGCTGATCAGCCCCTTGGACCAGAGCAGACGCGCCAGCCGCTCGTTGGCCTCTGCCGTGGTCGAAGCCGAACGTACCGTCGCGGCCTCGTCCGCGGACAGAATGCCCTTGGACTGCAAGAGTTGAACGAGCGGATTCGATGCACTCTGGTTATCCGCCTGCTGCGCGGCGATGGGCAGTGCCAGCGCCGCCACAGCAAGTGCCACCAGAACGATACGAATCATTCTATTCATCGATAGGCCTCCACGAGAGATTTGAGACACGAATAGCTTGTGGACCTACGGGAAACCACAGACCCCCCCTGGGTACGTGGCTGAAACGCAAGTCTTGATACTAGCGGACTCGCGGAAAGTCAAGCATTTCTATAGGTTATAAGTCACTCCGCGATGTGACGTAGGTCACATTCCGGCGTGAGGCTTCGTCACACATCCCCGCGCCGTTGGAACGCCCTTGGCCACCTCGCCTTGCGCCGCCCGGCTAGCTTGTTAGACTCAAACTACCGGACCCCATGGAGACACTGGCAGCAGAGAGCCGCTACCTGGAAAATCAGGTTGCCTATGCGAGGCCCATTTTCCTGGTTCTCGCGTTAGTCGCCCTGGTGGAAGTGATGCCCGTGCGAGGCGATCAATTGTACCTCGCGTTTTTAATCATCTACCTGTTTTGCGCTTTGGTGCTTGCCTTTGTGGCTTCCACGGATCGCCTGCCGGCGCTTCGCCTGCCTCCTCTTGCAGACGTCGTGCTGCTGGCAGCGTACTTCGGGCTGATGCCGCCGGTGATGTCAGTGATTTTTCTTTATCTGTTCGTGTGCTTCTCCAGCGCCATCTTCTGGGAGTTGAAGCAGACGGTGATTCTCGCCGGGGTGACTTCACTCGGCCTGCTCTTGCGCGTGATCCTGGTGAGCCAGGAGCAATGGCCCACGCTTTTGGCGTGGCCGGCCGTAGGAGTGGGCACATTTGGCGCAGGCGTGGGCTTGGGGTTCCTCGCCGACCGGCAGCGACGGCACGCGCGCGAGACGCAATTTCTTTCGCAACTCACCGGACTGCTGGATGTGGAGCAGGGGCTTTCCGAATCCCTTCGCCGCCTGCTCAGCGCTCTGGCCGCTGCGTTTCGAAGCGAGCGCGCTTCGCTGGTTTTTTTGGATCCCGATCTTGAGCGGCTGTTTGTGTGGACTGCCCACCGTGACGAGGTGGAACGCATCAGCCCCGAGTCCCATCCACCTCAGCGTGCTGACGCATTTCTGGTGGACTGCCCGGAGCTGACGGTATGCTGGAACTCTCTGGAGGGCACCGGCGAGGGATTCGCATGGGATCGCCGCGATGGGCGCCGGCTGGCGGAGATTCCGCGAATCCCCGGCATCTCCCGGCGGGAATTGGGCATTCACGCGCTGGCTGCGGCCACGTTTGACTTTGGAGGGAAGCCGGGAGGACGGCTGCTGCTGATCAATCCGGATTCCAGCCTCGGGCCGCATGATCTCCGATGGTTCGAACGCATCGCCGCCTCGCTCAGCGCGCCGCTGGAAAACCTATACCTGTTGCGGCACCTGCGCGCGCGCGTGATCGACGCGGAACGCAGCCGCATCTCTCACGACCTGCACGATGGAATCCTGCAAACCCTGCTCGGCTCAATCATTCAGCTCGACGTGATGCGCAAGAACCTTCCGCCGAAGAGCCCGCTGGCCGGCGACTTAGCGCAACTGGAAAATACCCTCAGACGCGAGAACGGGGAGCTACGCAAGCTCGTAATGGATCTGCGCCCTCTGCGCGTGGCACGCGCCGACATGGTCGACCTCATCCGGGGGCATTGCGAACGCTTTCGGCAAGAAGCCAAAATCGAGGTGGATTGCCTGCTCGAGGAACTGGATCTGCGCGTGCCGGACCGCGTCTGCCGTGAGCTTTTTCAGATTTGCCGCGAGGCGCTCAATAATGTGAAAAAGCATGCGCAGGCTACGCACGTCGTGATAAAACTATGGCAGGACGAGGCTTCGGTACACTTGGTGATTGATGACAACGGGCATGGATTCAGTTTCGCGGGGAGCTTTTCCAGCGAGGAGCTCAACCGGCTGCGCATCGGCCCCATTTCCATCAAAGAGCGCGCGCGCGGGATCGGCGGCCGGCTGACGGTGGAATCCACCCCCGGGCATGGAGCGCGCATCCTCGTTGAGGTGCCCATAAACTGAGATGGCCAAATCGAAAAATCCGATTCGCGTCGCCATCGCCGACGACCACCCCATCTTCCGGGATGGCCTGCGCAAGCTGCTCGAACACGAGGACGATATCGTGGTGGTTGGAGAGGTTTCGAGCGGAGCCGAGTGTCCGGCGCTGCTGGCCAAAGTGAAGCCGGATATCTTGCTGCTCGATCTGCGCATGCCGGACAAGGACGGGCTGACGCTGCTGGAAGAGATGAATTTCGACTCCATGACCAGCCGTGTGATCGTGCTGACCGCCACGGAGGATGACCGGGACGTGATCCGCGCCATGCGGCTGGGCGCGCGCGGCGTGGTGCTCAAGCAGTCTGCATCCGACCTGCTCATCAAGAGCATCCACAAAGTCGCCGGCGGCGAAATCTGGCTCGACAAGCGCATGACCAGCGAAGTAATGAGGGCCTTCTCCAAGTCTTCCGAGACCGGCCGGCGCGAAAAGCCGTTGCTGAGCGACCGCGAGAAGGAGATTGTCCAACTGGTCGCCCAGGGATATCGCAACCGGGAGATTGGCGAAAAACTATTCATCAGCGAGCAGACAGTGAAGAACCATCTGCACAATATCTTCGATAAGCTGGGTGTTTCCGATCGCCTGGAGCTCGCCCTTTACGCCATCCATCATCGCATTACCGATCAGCCCTGAACCGACCTGGCGATACAGGTACGAATCGCCAGTGGCGCGGAAGCCGGTCCTATCCTGTCGATAACGGCGAGAGATGTCCGGCTGCCCCTCAGAGCCTGGCTGGATAGTTCTAGTACTCTGGTACTGATTGAAAAGCCTGCTAGTTAGCTCCTCGGCGCTATTGGCCCCGAGCGCGACACAGCTTATCCTGTGCGTGTATGTGGAGGACTATGTTGGACGAATCGGATCGTAGAAACGTTCAGCGTTTTCACCTGAAGCTGCCCTTGGTGGTCCGTTGCGGACAGGAGGCCGACGACAAAGTCTCCACGGCGAGCAAGGATGTCAGTTCCCGTGGCGTGTACTTCTTCCTTCCCAAGGACGTGACCCAGGGTGCGGCGGTGGAAATCGTCATGACCCTGCCGAACGAGCTTACCATGGCCGGACCGGTCCAGGTCCGCTGCTTGGGCCGCGTGCACCGTTCCGAGAAGCTGGGCACGGGCGAGCTCGGCGTGGTAGCCACAATCGATCGTTACGAATTCCTGCGCGGAGAAAACGAAGCGTAGCCGGAGTCGCGAGAGAGCTTCGTCTGTTCTCCCGTGGAGCGAGTCTTGCCTGCTTTCTGCGGAAGTGGGCAGGAAGGCCGGGATGCCTTGGCCCCTCAGCGATGGCGTCCCGGCCTTAGCTTTTTCGGCCGCGCGTGAGCGCGGCCGCCATCAATCTCTACGCAAATTCTCCAACCGGCCCGTGGTCAAGGGCCACTGCTCTCTTGCGCCGCGTGGAATGCCTTCCAGTGAAATTCCAGCGAAGCCGGTAAGTGCTTCGCAAAATATCCCCAGCCGTGGCCGCCGGGGTACACATGAAACTCGTGGGGGATACCGCGAGAGGTGAGCAGGCGGTCGAGCGCCTGCGCGCCCTCGTCGAATCCGAAATCATCCGCTGTTCCACAATCGAAGTAAATCTTCAAACTCTCGTTTGCGTGGGCATGGCGCGCCGCGGTGAAAACGCTGTTGCGGTCCCAGAAGGCTGGGTCCACCGGCCAGCCGAAAACGGCTTCGAGAAATCCGAGCCGCGCGCCATTGGTCATCGCTGCCGGCGGCTTTTCCATCAGCGCTGCGCTGTGCGCGCTCACCGATCCGAAGAGTTGCGGATATTTCAATCCAAAATGCAACGCCCCGAATCCGCCCATCGACACGCCGGAGATCCCGCGCGTGGCGCGCCCGGCTTCGATGCGGTAGCGGCGTTCCATGGCAGGCAGGAATTCCCGGATGAAGAAGTCTTCATAGCGACTGTAGCCGTCGCGGGAATTCAAGTAGAAGCTGCGGCCCGCGTCGGGAGTAATTATCAGAAATTCGCCCAGTCGGTTCTGGCCGCGCATGTCTTCCAGCAGGGCCACGCCGCCGGCGCTGATAAAGGATTGTTCGTCCTGTCCTAGCCCGTGCAGCCAGTAGAGGACCGGAAAGCGCTGACCCGGATGGGCGTCGTAGGATGGCGGCAGCACCGCGCAGAAGCGCACACTGTGAGCAAGCATCTTGCTGGGCACCGAGCCGCATTCCACCCGGCCGCCGGCCGCCGGCTGGTTTTGAGGTGCCGCTGGGACGAGTGAGGACATCTCGCTCGCTCCGCCCGCGGCGAATAGGACGAGCAGGAAGCTGCGGAGCAGGTGTGCCCGACGGCGGAATCTCATCAAGCATTTGGATGCGGTTGTGGTACGAGGGGAATTGCGGCTCAGCACCGCGCTAACTTCTCCATCGCAGGGTTACCGGCTCAGCGATGGGATGCTTCATGGGCTGACCGGTACGCTGGGCCTCGAGATAGGCTTCCTTCAACTGGAAATACCAGCGCGCGGGCCGGTCCGCATCGTCCACGAGCATCTGACGCCGGCTCTGCGCCAGTCCCACAGCCTGCTTTTCCATAGTCTGCTGGTCCTGGCGAAGAAACTTCACCGCAAATTTCCGGAAGATCCAGGGCAGCCCGGGAATCCACGGGAGTATGTTCCACGAGGCCACTACATCAATGCGGCAGCGGTCGGCCGTGATTGGCGTGACCGTAGCGCGGCTGGAAACCCAGCCCCTGCCGGCCTCTGTCCGTTCGAAGCGCATATTCGGCAGCACGAATTCGATGGTCGTGGTGATAGGCCCGTAGAAGAGCTTCACCAGCTTATAGGGCAAACTGTTCGAAGAGGGCGCATGCCGGCTCATGCGGAAGCCGTTGGGAATCGCCTCGAACGCTTTCTCCTTCACATGAATGCTGGAGCGCTTGCGCCACCACCAGGATTGGTGCACAAACGGGCCGTGCGCGGGGTCCATCAGGCCGATGATGCCCTGGTCCACGTCACAAGCCAGATCGCACCATAGATGGATTGTGCGCGAGCGGCCTTCGCCACGCCACAGCCGCGGTAGCGGAGGAACGGGAGCATCGGGGTGCTCGGGATCCGCGAAGTAGACCCACACATATCCGTCCGCTTCGTCCGCCGGGAATGCACGGGCGAAAATGCGATCCACTTTCACTTTGGACTCGCCGGGGACGAGGGAAGGGATCTCGCGGCACTGGCCCGAGCGGCAATCGAACTGCCAGCCATGATAGGAGCACTCCACCGTCTCGCCGTTGAAGCGGCCTGCCGAGAGCGGCATGCCTCGATGCGGGCAGAAGTCGCGCAGCGCAAAAGCGCGCTCTTGCGCGTCGCGGCCGATGACGAGCGCCTCTTCCAGCAGTTTCACCTTAGCTGGCCCGCGCCCGTGCAGTTCGGCAGAGCGCATGGCCGGGTACCAGCATGCCCGCAGCGCGGCGGGCAGAGTGGACTCGCGCGTTCCGTTCTCATTCATCGCGATTTCCGCAGCGTACACCACGGACCAGCACGCAGCAACCGCCCGTGGCCTACTTCGCGCACAGAACGTCATTGTTCTGGTTGATGAGCGCGCGTTTCGGCGTGTCCTTCACTCCGGCAAGCGGCACTGTCTGCTCCCATGTGGAATTGCCAGTGATCTTTGCCCGGCCGAAGAATGCCATTTTCCCATCCGCCAGCTCGAGGTAGATCGGCACGGGCATTTTAAAGGGCGGATCCACGCCCGATTGTGCAAGTTTCATGTGCACCACGGCCGCGCCCTTCGCATCCTTGGCAAAATCGGCCTGGAAGGAATAAGCCGGTAGCGCGGTGCCGTACACGTACTCGTTGAAAAACCAGTCCATCTTCCGGTTGCCGTCTAGGTTCATCGCAGTCGTCATGTGGCGTTCCACCGTGGCCTTGAAGTCCTCCGTGGTGGCGCTGCGGCCGGCATAGGTCTTGACGAAATCGTGCATCATTTCCTTGAAGTTTTTGTCGGCGCTTTGGCCGTCCCACATCATCATCCGCAGCATGTGGAGCACGTAGGCTCCCTTGGGATAGATGAGTTGCCGCGTGACGTTGAAGCCGGCCCTGCTGTTGTTTAGACGGTAGCCCATCGTCAGCGGGCCTACATCGATCGCGCGGAATCCCTCCCTGTTTTTCTCCACGATCATGTCGCGCTCTTCATTCCAGAATTTGTGGTACTCCTGCGGGCGGTCTTGCCACACGAATTGGATGAAGAGCGACGCGGAGAAATCGGCGAAGCCCTCGCTCATCCACTGGTCGCGATACGAACCCCATCCCACCGTATGCCCCCACCATTGGTGCGCCACCTCATGCGGCGCCACGACCTTG
>DASPSB010000119.1:0-2694 GCA_035624135.1 Candidatus Acidiferrales bacterium
ACGGCCGGAAGACCGGCCCCAGCGGCTTCGCGTCCGGCCACGACCCGTACCACTGCAAAATCTCTTTCGGCGGGCTCTGCTGGCTCCAGGCCCGCTCGAATTCCGAGTACGGTTTCCCTCGCGCGAGGCGTGCCTTCCGCTCCGCGTCCCGCAGCTCCCGCGTTTTCTCCGCATCCACTTTCCGCCGTTCTGCGTCGTACGCCACCCGGTAGATATTCCGCGCCGTCCACTCTGAAATGATGTTCTTCCGCAAGTCTTCCATCACCTCCGCCGACTCTCGCTCCAGCGGGTCGCCATATCCCGGCCCGCCGCCGCTGAATCCGAACAGCAAATCGCCCTCTTCGAACACTCGCGGCGTTCGCGCCACCTGCTCGAACGTCCAGTCGCCCTCGATCGTCTTCTTCTCCAGGATGTCGCGGAGGTCCAGCGTCACGCTCGCCTCACCTTTCCCCATTTTGTCCATCAGATCCGCCTTCCGCACGCTGATTCCAGGGATTACTGCCGACGCGTAGCCCCCGAACAGCGGCTGTCCCAGCGGCACTTTGCTTCCGTTCCCCATGCACATCGAAACCAGGTTCGGCATTTTGTGGATCATCCATTGCTGAACCCCGCCCGCGCCCCCGCGGTGCAGTCCATGCCCGCAGGAATCCTTCCAGTGCTGTGAGAGCGTCACCGTCACCGGCAGCTCGCCCTCTACCTGTTCCGAATCCGGCGCCCGCCCGAACGCGCACCACGCGAATCCGTACGCGTCCATCCCGTCCGCTGCCGCGCGCCCACCCTGTCCCATCGTATTCAGCATGAACGACAGCACATCCGCCACTGCCAGCTTCCACTGCGAAAGCCCCGCGCAGATTTGCGATGTGTGCTGGCTGCCCGGCGCCGCCGCGATTTGCCGCCACATGTTCGCGCTCGAAAACGCCATCTTCGCGAATGCATTGTGCGTCGCGCACCGCGCCTGCATCCCGATGTACACGCAGCAGCTCGTCGCCGCCAGTTTGTCCGGATTCAGCAGGCACCCCTCCGGAAACACGAAATCGATCGGCGCAAACGTCGTGCTGCAGATTGGCAGGTCGTGGAAGATGTACTCGTATATGAAATTCGCGATGTGCCCCACCACCGCCTGCGGATGCACGTTGTACGACGATGGCGTCTCCGGCGAAGTGCCGTGGAAATCGAACGTCAGCCGTCCCCCCTCTTTCACCAGCGTCAGGAACGACGCGCGCACCAGCCCCGGCAACCACCCCATCGCGTCGTTGAAGACCACCGCCCGGAATTTTCCGTCCGGCAGCGCCGCAATCCGCCTCCGAGCGCCCGATTCTGCCGTGTCGCACATCTTCCGCAGCAGCCCGATGACGAATTCCGCCCCGCGCTTCTCAACCAGCTCCAGCAGGCGGATCCGCACCCGGTCTGCCGTCGTGCACCGCGCGCGCAGGTCGGAGATAAACATCGCCGGTGCCCGCAGCCCGTACACAGAATAGAACTCCAGAAAGTCGGTTCGCAGCTCGAAGTTCTCCCCGATTTTGATGGGCGGCAGGTTCAGCCCTTCTTCGAACCGCGACTTTGCGCTCACCGGCATTCCGCCCGGCTCCGTCGCCCCGGTCTCCGTCGTGTGCAGCGCTGCTGACGCCCACGCCAGCAGCTTCCCTTTGTAAAACACCGGCATCAGGCACACCTGGTCCGGGTTGTGAATCCCTCCATACAGCGCGTCGTTCGTGTACCAGATATCGCCTTCGCGTATGCCCGGATTCTCGGCGTAATACTTTTGGATGAATTTGATCACGATCGGCTGGATGATCGCGTGCAAATACGTCCCGCACGATGCGTTGATCAGGTCGCCCTTCGCCGTGAAAATCGCCACCATCGAATCGCCTGAAACCCCGAAGTAGCTCCGCGACGCCCGGACGAACACCTCCATGGCCTCGTCCAGAATGTCGTTCGTGATCTGCACACCGATTTCGTAATCGCCCTGGCGCACCTCGGCGGCGCACGCGCGTTCTTCCGCTGTTGCCGCCGCCGGCTTAAGCCATTCCAGTTTTTCCGCCAATGTTGGGATCGGCATCGCGCCCCAGGCCCCTACGCTTCCAGAATTCCCAATCCTCGCGCATCGATCCGGTATTGCATCGTGGGCGGCACCACTACCGTCGTGTATTCGCTTTCCACCACCGCCGGCCCTTTCACCATGTTGCCCGGCCGCAGCAGTTCGCTCGCGTAGATCGGCGTCGTCCGTGCCCCGCCGTCTCCCGCCCACCACGCCGGCCGCTCCCCCTTCCGTGCCGCGCCTGCGTCCGCACCCTCCAGCTTCATCTCCGGCAACGCAATCTTTTTCGTCGTCACCACTGCCTTCAACACGAAGCTCTCCACGAATACTCCGCCCTCCGGATTCACCACAAACGGGCTGAACGCCTCGCTGAACTCTTTGTGGAACGCCTCGCAAACTGCCCGCACGTCCTCTCCCGAATGAATCTCGAGGCGCGGAGAAAGCGCCCGCTTCACATGGAATTGCCCGCCGTAGAGCATGTCCAGCTCGAGCGCCAGCGCGGCCTCGCTCGGCTCAAATCCGTCCGCCGCCAGATCTTTCGCCGCCTGCGCCACCAGCGCCTCCACCGTCTCATTGAACGCCGCGTAATCCTCCGTCAATTGCTGGCTCCCCGGCGACATCAGCATCAGCCGCCGCGAATGTTCGTAAACGTGCAG
>DASPSB010000146.1:0-2707 GCA_035624135.1 Candidatus Acidiferrales bacterium
GCCCAAAACAGAAGAAGGATTGCTTCGTCCACACCGTTGGTGAGAAGCAGTTGGTCGGCCGGCACGCCAAGATGCGCGGCCACGATCGCTTCGGATGCGGCGCGCTCCGGATAAAGAGCAATGTCCGTGGCCGTGAGGCTGCGAAGTTTGGCCAGCACACGCGGGGAGCAGCCGACGGTGTTTTCGTTCAGGTCCAGACAAATGCCGGACCGGCCGGAGGTCAGCTGGGGAATCTGCGGGACCGAGAGGACAGCGTCGCGCACTTTCAGCATCGAGGCTCCTGAACAGCGCAGACAGAGACAGACAGGATACCGCATGAACGCGGAGTTGGCAGAGCGTACGGAAAAATGAAAGGAGGGAGGAAAGCCTGCATCTCTTGTGAGGGAAACGGGCTCCGTGGTGGCGTTTATGAAGAGAGCGGGCGCGCGAGCAGTTTCTGCAGTTCGTCGGAATCGGGGGTGGGCGGATGGCACACCCCTCCGGCACACACCAGAGCCTGAGGTGCGTCGGCTGAAAGGTGAGGAAGCGTGGCAGCAAGCGCTGGCGGAAGAATGCTTGCGGAAAGCGTTTCCGGTGTGACGCGGAGGACGGCCTTCGCAAAACGAAACACGGCGAGAGCGGCCTGTTCGAGTTGAACGGACCGTGAGTCGCCGGCGCGGCCCAGCACTACTACCTGTGCGGGCGGATTGAGATACACGCCGAGCGCGAGCGCGTAGCTGGCCGCGAACAAACCGTACTGCGGCGCGACGCCTGCGAAGGCTTCGAGCGTGGCAGTGGCACGCTCACGGTAGCGAGCTTCGCCGGAGTAGGCATAAAGCCGCGAGAGGACTGTGGCGGCGCAGGAATTTCCTGAGGGTGTTGGGGAATCCTGGAAAGGTTTACGGCGGACTTCGAGGCCACCCATGGGAGCGGCCAGTCGCGAGCGATCGAAGAACGCGCCGGCGTCAGCATCGCCATAAAGCTCAATCGTAAAATCGGCCGCGCGGCAGGCGGCGTCGAAATAGCGGCGGTCGAGAGTGGCTTCAAACGCGTCGAGCAGCGCGGCGGCGGCAAACACCTGATCGTCGAGCGAGCCATCGAGCCGCGGGCCACCGACGCGATGGGCAAAGCCACGAGCCGGGTTCCAAGCTTCTGCCAGGAGGCGGTCAATGGTTTTGAGCGCAAATGCGCAGCAATCGTCTCGACCGAGCACTCGTCCGGCTTCCAGGTAGGCAGAGACGTACATGGCGTTCCAGCCGGTGTAGATGGCACGGTCGATGGCGGGTGTAGGGCGTTTGGAGCGCGCTTCGAGCAAATGTTTTTGGGCGCTGGCGAGCACGGCTTGCACTTCCGCTTCCGTCCTGTCCATGCGCGTGGCCAGCTCCGTGAACTCGCGCGCCACCCACAGAACGTTTTTCGCCGGGTTGTGATGCATTTCGCCCACCGGCTCGACGTCGTAATAGAGCTCAATGGCGAGCGCTTCGTCGGCGGGCAGCGCCTGCCTCACTTCCTCCTGCGTCCAGGTGAAATAGTCGCCGTCGTCATCGAGCGAAATATCGGCATCTTGGCTCGAATAGAAGCCGCCGCGGTCCGCAGGTTCGGAAAGCACTTCGCCGGTCCAGCGAATGATGCCTTCGGCGGTGCGGCGAAAGAGCGGATCGCCTGTGATTTGCCACGCGTGTACGTAGTTGGCGAGCAGCGGCGCATTGTCGTAGCTCATTTTCTCGAAATGAGGGACGCACCAGCGCTCGTCCACGGAATAGCGGTGGAAGCCGCCACCAATCTGGTCGTACATGCCGCCGCGAGCCATCTTGGTGAGCGAGGTTTCCACCACGGAAAGCAGATGCCGGTGGCCGCTCGCCTGGTAACGCTCAGAGAGGAAATCGATGGCGGCGGGATGCGAGAATTTGGGAGCGCGGCCGAATCCGCCGTTGCGGATATCGAATTGGCGGACGATCGCGTCTTCCATCTCGTCGAGCATGCGGGGCGAGAGCGTGGCGCGGCTCTCTCGAAACGTCTCGGCTTTGGCAACGGCGTCGGCGAGCGTTTGCGCGGAGCGGTCCACTTCAGCACGGCGCTCGCGATAAGCCTCGGCGACGGCGGAGAGGATGCGTCGAAAGCCGGGGCGGCCCATGGCATCGTCGGGCGGGAAATAGGTGCCGCCGAAAAAGGGGCGGCCATCGGGAGTGAGGAATCCGGTGAGCGGCCAGCCGCCCTGACCGGAAATCGCGCTGATGGCGGCTTGATAGCGCGCGTCCACGTCGGGACGTTCGTCGCGGTCCACCTTTACGGGGATGTAGAGCTGATTGATGAGCGCGGCGATTTCAGGATTCTCGTAGCTCTCGCGGTCGATCACGTGGCACCAGTGGCACCAGACTGCACCGATGTCGAGCAGGATGGGTTTGTCTTCGGCGCGCGCGCGAGCAAACGCCTCCTCACCCCATTCGTGCCAATGGACGGGCTGGTGCTCTGCGGAGCGGAGATACGCGCTCGCGGAGTTGGCCAGCCGGTTGCCGGGAGTTGTGGTCATCGAGAAACCTTTCGAATGCAGTTGGCGGCATCCGGTTGGACCCGGTTCGGCCGTGGTACGCGAGCGCTACTGAATCGGCGGCGAGCCTCCAGTATCGTGCGGGTCGAGAGGCTTGCGTCCCTGGAATCCTTCATTGACGCCGTGATAGTAGCGAATCCGGTCTTCGCCCAGCCGCCAGCAGAGGAGCACTTCCTCATC
>DASPSB010000147.1:0-12518 GCA_035624135.1 Candidatus Acidiferrales bacterium
CGCGGAATCTCCACGAACACGCCGCCGGCTGTGTATCCGGCGTATGGCGTCGTCCAGTCCGCGTGCAGCACTCCTGCCGCGCCCGCAATCAGCGCCGCCACAATCGCCAGCACGATCGCGAACGTGGCGAATAATGGGCTCCGCCCTCGAAAATGGGCCGCGCTCATTTCGATTCCGCCTCGCTGCGCAGGTACTCTTCGAGGATTAGCGCCGCAGCCAGGCTGTCCACCCCGTCGGGTGCCCGTTGCGCCTTCGAATACGCTCCCCGGTGTGGCGCGCACCTGCTTCCGCTAAACGATTGTTTGGAATGCCCCGCTCGAGGCCCCTCGCTGGCCTCCCAGCTCGTCAATCGTTCGTCCACCATCGCCACTGGCAGCCGGAGGGCTTTTGCCACGCGCGCGCCAAATTCTCGCGCCTCGTCTGCCATCTCACCCGGCGTGCCGTCGAGCCGCAACGGCAATCCCACTACGAGCTGTGCCACCGCCTGCTCTCTCACAATCCTCCGCAACCGTGCCAGATCCGCCCGGCGATTCACTCGCTCTACGGTTTCAAGCGGGCGTGCAACCATCCGCCCTTCATCCGACACTGCCAGCCCCAGCCGCCTCCGCCCGTAATCAATCGCCAGCACCCGTGCCACGGTCCCCGGCTGGTTCGTATCCGACTGCATGCTCCTGAGTATATCGCCTGCCGCGCCGCACGCCCGCCCGGGGCTGGTGCATAGGCTCAATTCCAAAGAGAATGGTGCATTCGCCGCGGCCCGTACGCGCCCGGCGCCCGAGCCACGTGAAGCAACTCATCGTCAACGCCGACGATTTCGGCATGGCCCCAGGCGTAAACCGCGCCATCCTCGAAGCCCATCGCACCGGCATCGTCACCAGTACCAGCCTGCTCGCCAATTCCGTCGCCTTCGACGAAGCCGCTGCCCTCGCGCGCGCGAATCCTTCGCTCGCCGTCGGCGTGCATCTGAACCTCACCGAGGGCCGCCCGCTTTCGAACCCCGTCAGACTTGGCGCGCTCGTCACCGCCTCCGGCGAGTTTCTCGGTAATCCCGAAGCGCTTTTTTTTCGCATGGTCGCCGGCCGCATCGCACTCGACGCTGTCGAACGCGAATACCACGCGCAAATCGAGCGCGTTCTCGCCGCCGGCCTTCGCCCCACCCATCTCGACGGCCACCAGCACGTGCACATGTGGCCGCCCGTGTTCGCACTTACCGCGCGCCTCGCTGCGGAATACGGCATGGCCGGCGTCCGTGCCTCCCGCGAACGCCGTGTTGATTTCCCGGGTCTTTGGCGACGAAACGACGGTCTTCGGGGTAGAATACTCGTGCAAGCGGGAGTGGGTCTGGGCCTCGCGTTTCTGGCTGTGGCTTCGCGCGCGGCGCTGGTTGCCGCGGGCGTTGCCGCGCCGGATTATTTTTACGGCGTTTCGTCCACCGGTTACCTGGACCGTGATACGCTCGCCGACGTCCTGCATGACGTGCCCGAGGGCGTCAGCGAACTGATGTGCCATCCCGGCTATGTGGACGCCGCGCTTGAACGCGTCTCGACCCGTCTTCTGCGGCAGCGGGAAACGGAATTTCAGGCTGTGGCCGCACCCGAGGCTCGCATCCTCGCCGCGCGCCTCGGCATCCAACTGGTCACGTATCGCGCGCTCTTAGGGGCGCCGCTTGGTGCGGCCCAGATTGCGGCAGCCAACGGCTGAAGGAGAACGCTGGTTTTGGAAAAGAAGCGCAAGGCAGAGCCCGTCCGCTACTCGCTCGTTATTCCCTTCTTTAACGAGCAGGAAAACATCCTGCCTCTTTACATGCGCATCACCGAGGTGATGGACGCCCTCGGCGAACCCTACGAAATGATCTTCGTGGACGACGGCAGCCGCGACCAGACTTTCCGCATCCTCAACGACATCTTCGAGAACGACCGCCGCGTTCACGCCGTCCGCCTGCGCCGCAATTTCGGCCAGACCGCCGCCCTTAAAGCCGGCTTCGATTACGCCCAGGGCGACATCATCATCTCCATGGACGGCGACCAGCAGCACGAGCCCGAGGACATCCCTCTCTTCCTCGAAAAAATCCGCGAAGGTTTCGACATCGCCAGCGGCTGGCGCGCCGACCGCCAGGATCCCTGGCTCACTCGCCGCCTGCCCAGCCAGGTTGCCAATTGGTTGATGGCCAAACTATCCGGCGTGCCGCTGCACGATTTCGGCACCACCTTTAAGGCCTATCGCCGCGACGTCATCCAGCAGGTCCAGCTCTACGGGGAAATGCACCGCTTCATCCCCGCGCTCGCCAAAATCACGGGCGCCTCGATCGTTGAGGTCCCTATTCGGCACTACAAGCGTCCGGCCGGAAAGTCGCACTACAATCTCTCTCGCACGACGCGTGTGTTTTTTGACCTCATCAGCATCAAGTTCCTGCTCGACTACGTTTCGCGCCCGCTGCACTTTTTCGGCAAGCTGGCCCTCGCTTCGTTTTTCGGTGGCGCGGGCATCGGGGCCTTTCTCATCTGGCAAAAGCTCGCGCATCACACCCACATCATGGTCGAGCACGGCCCGCTTATGCTTACCGGCATGTTTCTGCTCGTCACGGCCGTCCAGTTCCTCTCCCTCGGCCTGATCGGCGAGCTGCTCTCGCGCACCTATTTCGAATCCCAAAACAAGCCCATCTATTCCGTCCGCGAAATCCGTAGCCGCCGCGAAGCCGTCGAATCCGCCGGCCGCGATTCAGGCTCCTCCGGTCCCTGGCAGTCGTAGCTCCGGCAGCCTGCCCCGACCCTTCGGGGGCCCGCTTGACCTGGGCGGAGTCGAAGGGCGCCGGCTTTCACTCCCTCCGTCCCCTCTGTCCTCTACTTCCTTTACCTCCTCTACATCCTCCCTCTCCCTTTCCGTATCCCTTCCGTCACTCTCACCACCTGCACCATCTCCTTCACATCATGCACCCGCACAATCTGCGCTCCGCCCAGCACCGCTGCTGCCACCGTCGCCGCCGTCCCCCAAATCCTCTGATCCTCTCCCGCGCCTCCCAGCAGTTTTCCAATAAACGCTTTTCGCGAACTTCCCACCAGCAGTGGACATCCCAGCCGTTCCAACTCTGGCAGCCGCGCGAGCAGCTCGCAATTCTGTTCCGTGCTCTTTCCGAAGCCGATTCCCGGATCGAGAATTATTCGATTCCGCGGAATCCCCGCACGCCGCGCCCGCTCGAGCGCTACCCGCAGCCCGCGTGTCACATCCCGCATCACGTCCCGCGCAAACGGACGCCGCTGCATCGTCTTCGGCTTCCCGCGCATGTGCATCACCACCACCGGCACGCCCGCGCGCCTTACCACCTCGCCCATGCTCGCGTCTCCGCGCAGAGCCGATACGTCGTTCACCATCTCCGCCCCGGCCGCAATCGCCGCTTCCGCCACGCACCCCTTCTGCGTATCAATCGAAATCGGAATCTTCAGCCGCCCGCGCAGTCCCTCGACTACCGGCAGGACACGCCGCAACTCCATTTCTGCCGAAACACCTTCCGACCCCGGCCGCGTGGACTCCCCGCCGATGTCAATGATGTCCGCTCCCTCCGCCTCCATCTCCAGCGCTCGCCGTATCGCCTCTCGCGGTTCCTGCCATTTCCCACCGTCTGAAAAACTGTCCCGCGTCACATTGAGCACACCCATCACCAGCGTTCGCTCGCCCAACACAATCCTCCGCGAACGCAGCTTCAGCGTGAATCCCCGTTTCAATGGCACCGCGCAATTAAATCACAGCCGGCAGTGCGTCGTGTCCATTCGAATAGGCGTAGAATATCGGCATGGGAAAGAAGCCAAATCCGGTTGTGGACGTGGAGTGCCCCTGCTGCCACGCGAAGTTGAAGGTCGATCCGGCGCTCTCGGAGGTGATCGCTCACGAACCGCCTCCGCGTCTGGCACCCGACGTCAACCTGAACGATGCCGACAACATTTTGCAGCGGCAGGCGGCCGCCCGTGAAGATAAGTTCCGGCAGTCCTGGGAAGCTGAAAAGAAAAAAGAAGATGTTCTGTCGCGCAAGTTTGAAGAGGCCCTGAAGAAAGCCAAAGAAGGCCCCGCCGAAAAGCCCATCAGAGACTTCGACCTGTAAGAAGTCTGATTGGGTCAGGTGAATTGGTGGCGCGGACACTCTTGTCCGCGCGCCTTTCCTCTTTCTACGCCGTCGCTGGATGCTCGCCCTTGGCAAATCCGGGCAGCGGCTTAGCTTCCGGACGCGCCGGAGATTCCTTCCCAGGCGTAGCCGGAGGAGGCGCAGGCGGCGCCGGCTTCACTCGCTCAGGCAATGGCTTTCCTTCGATGAGTAGCTTCAGTTCGCTCGCGTCCAGCACTTCGCGGTCCAGCAGTGCCATGGCGATGTTTTCCAGCGTTTCCTTGTGGCCTTCCAGCACCCCGCGCGCATACGTGTAGGCGTCGGTCACGATCCGCTTCACTTCCGCGTCAATCTTGATCGCCGTATCCTCGGAATAATCCCGGTGCTGGGCAATCTCGCGGCCCAGGAAAATCGCTTCCTCTTTCTTTCCAAACGCCAGCGGCCCCAGCGTGCTCATTCCCCATTCGCACACCATTTGCCGACCGATTTCCGTGGCCCGTTCGATGTCGTTCCCCGCGCCTGTCGTCAGATGGTTCAGGAAAATTTCTTCCGCGGCGCGTCCGCCCATCAGCACGCCCAGTTGCGCCTCGAGAAACTCCCGCGTGTACGTATGCTTGTCGTCGATCGGCAATTGCATGGTCACGCCCAGCGCCATCCCGCGCGGAATAATCGTCACTTTGTGTAGCGGATCGGCGTGCGGCGTCATCGCCGCCACCAGCGCGTGGCCCGCCTCATGGTACGCCGTGTTCTTCTTCTCTTCCTCCGACAGGATCATGGATTTGCGTTCCACGCCCATCAGCACTTTGTCCTTCGACATCTCCACATCCGACATGATCACTTGTTTGCGGTTTTGCCGTGCGGCCCACAGCGCTGCTTCGTTCACCAGGTTGGCCAGGTCTGCGCCGGAAAAGCCCGGCGTTCCCCGCGCGATCACGGACAAGTCCACGTCGTCGCCCAGCGGCACCTTGCGCGTGTGCACCCGCAGGATTTCTTCGCGCCCCTTCACGTCCGGACGCGGCACCACCACCCGCCGGTCGAACCGGCCCGGCCGCAGCAGCGCAGGATCGAGCACGTCGGGACGGTTCGTCGCCGCGATCAGGATCACGCCTTCGTTCGATTCGAACCCGTCCATTTCCACCAGCAGCGCATTCAGCGTCTGCTCGCGCTCGTCGTGTCCGCCGCCCAGTCCGGCCCCCCGATGCCGTCCCACCGCGTCGATTTCATCGATAAAGATGATGCACGGCGCGTTCTTCTTGCCCTGCTCGAACAGGTCGCGCACCCGGCTCGCGCCCACGCCCACGAACATCTCCACGAAATCCGAGCCCGAAATCGAGAAGAACGGCACATTGGCTTCGCCCGCGATCGCTCGCGCCAGTAGCGTCTTCCCCGTTCCCGGAGGCCCCACCAGCAGCACGCCCTTCGGTATCCGCCCGCCCAGTTTCTGGAATTTTTGCGGGTCGCGCAGGAAGTCGATAATCTCCTGCAGCTCTTCCTTGGCCTCGTCCGTCCCCGCCACGTCCTTGAACGTCGCCTTCTTTTGATTGGCCGTCAGCAGCCGTGCGCGCGACTTCCCAAAGCTCAGCGCCTTGTTTCCTCCCGCCTGCACCTGCCGGAACATGAACAGCCACAGCCCGATGATCACCAGAATCGGCAGCAGGTTTACCGCCAGGTTGAACCAGTCGCCCCGCGTCACTTCCTTCACGTGGATCTGCACGCCCTTGTCGCGCAACATTTTGCTGATGTCGGGGATGGATTCCTTGGGCAACGTCACATGGAACTTCTGGCTGGGCTGGTGCAGCTCGCCCTGCGCTTCCGCGCTCACCTGCGTCAGGTAAAACGTGACTTCGCCGATGTTGCCGCTCTCCGCGTACTGATAGAACTGCGTCAGGCTCAGGTCCGCCTCGCGCGTCGAGTTGGCCGAGCGCTGCGTGATCTGCCACAGCACCACGGCCAGCACCAGCATCACCAGCCAGAACAAAACGATTCGGATAGTAGAGTTCACGTCTTACCTCGCTGGCCGGCTCTTCCCCCGGCCTCGCCCGCGGCCCTTTGCGGACGACTTTCTTTCACGGCTCGCCTCGCTCCCATCGAGCGTCGCGATGTGTGATAGGTTCCGGTGGAGTCCCCCCTCATCCGGCAAGCCGTATCCCACCAGGTAATTAGATGCGGCCGAGAACCCCAGGTAATCGGGCTGCAGCGGCACCCGCCGCTCTTCCGGTTTGTCCATTAGAACGGCCACGCGCACCGAGCGCGGTTGGCGTTCCATCAGCCGCCGCACGAAAAAGTCCAGCGTTACGCCCGAGTGCAGGACCGCATCCACTACGAGAACGTCCCGGCCCTTCAACTCAGGATTGTAACTGAAAAAGACCTCCCGGCGGTGAAGACCGTTCAAATCCACGTCGCGCGTCTCCGCCTGCACGAAATGGCACACCACCGGCGATGTGATCTGGCGCACCAGGTCCGCGGCGAACACAAAAGCGTTGTCCAGGATCACCACCACGTCCACCCGCTGCGTCCCGTAGGTGCGCGAAATTTCCCGTCCCATCTCCGCCACGCGCGCGGCGATTTGTCGGGCCGTGTATTGGACGTTCATGCTCCGGTTCACAGCTTTTCCTCGCTGATCAGCAGTGCGCTGCGCGTCTCCCCGCCGGCGGCGCATTCCGCCGCAGCCGGCAATCCACGCACCCAAACGAGCGTCCCTCCGCTCTCCAGCACCGGCCAAGCGGCGCGTTCCTCTGCGGGCACGCGTGCCTCGCGCAGCAGTTCTTTCAGCTTTCGCGCCTGGCGCTTCCCCCTCGGGCGAAAGACATCCCCTGGATGCCAGTTCCGGAGGATAAAGGGCGGGCTCAATCGGCCCGCATCGAGGGCCTCGCCGATCGATTTAGTCTCCTCTGCCCCCGTACCCCAGTCAACGACTTTCAGGCGCACGCGGCTCCCGATTGCTGGAACAATTAACTCGATCGCGCCCGACGTCGGCAGCGTCACGGCAAGCGTGTATTCCTGCGCCCCGCACCCGCTCACACGCCCGCCGGGCTCTGCCCGCCGTTGCCCGCCAGCGCGTGGCATAGGCGGATTCCCGGCCGTGAAAATGACGTCATCGAAGCTCCGCGCCGCAACCACGCCGTGCGGCAACTCGACTCGGTGCCCGCTCATTCGCTCGCCCGACAGATGCAAAACGCTCTCCACATGCTCCGCGGTTAGTCCGCGGCGGTGGCCAAGCACCTGCTCTACCGCGCGCCGCACCATTCGCCGCGCCAGCGCCGTCTGTCCGCCGTGGCGGACGCCCTCGGGCAGCAAATCCGCCGGCAGGGGCGCGAGCAAATCCGCCGCGCGCATCACCACCTGCCCTGTTCCCAATGTACCGCCGACCTTTAGGTCGGAATCTGTTGGTTCTCCGGTGGTCCCTCTGTCACCCCCGCGTCTCGCCAGCGCCTGGAATCGCCCCTCCACCAGCGCCGCGGCGAATTGCTCTTCATCGCGCGCCAGCTCGGCCACGCGGCAAAGCTGCCCCACAATCTGCGCTTGGAAGTCGCGTTCCAGCACGGGCAGCAATTCGCTCCGGATGCGCGCACGCAGCCGTGCCGTATCTGTGTTCGTCGAATCCTCCCGCCACGTCTGCCCAATTGTCGTCAGCCACTCCCTCAGTTCCCGGCGCCGCACCTCCAGCAACGGACGTACCACCACCCCCGCCACCGGATAGATTCCCGCCAGCCCGGCGAGCCCCGACCCGCGCAGCAGATGCGCCAGCAGCGTTTCCGCCTGATCGTCCGCCGTGTGCGCCGCAGCCACCCGCGTCACGCGCCCTTCGTTCACCACGCGCTCGAAGAACGCTGTCCGCAGCCGCCTCCCCGCTTCTTCCAGATTGATGCCAGCTCTCTCCGCCGCGGCGGCAACGTCCGCCTCCTCCCGAATAAATTCGACACCGAGTCCCGCGGCGAGTTCCGCCACAAACGCTTCATCTCCTGCCGACTCCGCGCCCCGCAGCCCATGCTGGAAATGCAGCACAGCCAGCCGGATTCCCAGCTCGTCCTGCACCCCGTGCAGCAACCGGAGCAGCGCCACCGAATCCGCTCCGCCCGACACGGCCACACCCATCCGGTCTCCCGGCGCCGTCATCCGCCGCCGCTCGATCGCCGCTTTTACCCGCTGTGGAAGAGACGAGCGCATTCTTGCAGCCGGCCCCCAGCCGGCCGCTCATCTCAATTGTATTCCAGGAGCAGAATCACAAGAACATCGCTGGGGAGTCGGTCAGATTGCCCCGTAGCACAGCCACTCCTGGCTGTGCGTCCCGTTAGCCGCCTCAAAACACGCCACCTGCGGAGTCGTAGAATCCTCCGTAGGTCACTCCGGGCAAACTGAACCACTCCCTGCGTAACCGGGGAATTGCACGCCCACGCGCAGCCTCACTCCTTCGCACTTCCTGCGAGCAAGTCTTGCGGCACGCTGCCGTCCCGCGTTTATGGCTTGGACTGGACTTGTGCTTCCAGCCTGGCCAGCCGCTCCGCAAGAGCCCGAATCTCCCCCTCTTGCCGCGCAATCGTGTTGCGCTGCTCCTCGTTCTCTTTTTGCTGTTCGCCGAGCATGCGCCGCTGCCTTTGCACCTCGTTCAGCAGCATCGCGTTCACAAAGTGATAGCGCACCGTCTGCGGCTGTCCGTCCTTGTCGAAGACGACCAAGCCGGGCGCAATCTGCGCTACTTCCTCGGCCACCAGCCCGTACTGGCGGGTCTGCGAGTGGTCCAGCTCGGGATTGTAGTAGAAGGCCACGGGGCGGAGCTTCATCAGCAGATCGCTCTCCGCGCCCATGTCGGCGATTTCGTGCTTGAAGCGGCGCGACGAGCTGACCGTCCCCAATTGCCCCGCGGAGCCGACATACACGGGGACGCCGTCGCCAGTCCCCACGCTCGCTCCGAATACGCCGGTGATGTATGCCGCAGTTTGCGTGCTGCCATCGCCGATGCGAATGGTATTCGATTCGCCGGAATTGCCCGCGTGCGCGAGGTAGATGTTGTTGCCTTCGTTTCCATTCAGGTTGTTTCCGGCCTGGAACCCGATTGCGACGTTGGAATTTCCGCCTGTGAGATTGCTGAGCGCGTAGCGTCCCACAGCCGTGTTCACGGATCCGCTCGAGTTGACGTAAAGCGAAAACGAGCCGTCGGCCGTGTTTCCATAGCCGCTCGTGTTGCCTTGCAGCGAAGCCACTCCCGTGGCGGCGTTGCCGTATCCGTACTGGTTGGAATTCAGGGCGTTCAATCCGATGGCCGTATTGTGGAAGCCGTCGGTCAGGTTTTCGAGCGCGTCCATTCCAATTCCGGTATTGCCTGTGGCATCGCCGTTCAACGTGAAATTCCCGGCGCCAGTGCCCACAAAAGTGTTGTTCGCCCCGAACGAATAGGCAAAGCTCGACCCGCCCAGGTTGATCACTCCCGCCGTGGGAGTTCCCGACGCCGCTGCCGTCGCCGGCAGATTGAGCGAGCCGTTCAGGGTCAGATTGCCGCTGCTGTCGAGCAGCATCTCCGTCGTCCCGCCCACCGCTGCGCCGAAAAGAGCTTGGCCAGCAGCCGCTGCAGCTGGATTTATGTAGAGCAGCCCCTGTCCAACGAGCATCCCCGAGGGCGCGGAGGTGAGCGCCACCTGTCCCGTGAACGTGTTGCTCGTGGCAGCGAGCAGCGCGAATGCGTTCGCCGCGTTCCCGCCTAGCATCGCGGAATTCGTTGCGTTGACGCCGGTCAGCCCTGCGCCGCTGCCGGTGAACGAGGATGCTGAGATGTTGCCCGTGAACGCGTTGCTGATCGCGCCCAGTTGTGGCACGACGCTCGGGTCTATCGCCAGCGTGCCGGTCGCAGTGATCGGCCCGCCGAGGAGTCCCGCCGTGGTGTTCACCTGTGTGACCGTGCCGCTGCCGGTGCCGGGGAACGATTGCCCTGGCGCGAAGCTGACTGGCGAGCCGAACGTAACCAGGCCGCTGAAATTCCCGCTTCCCTGCACGTCCAGCTTTGCTCCTGGCGAAGCCGTGCCCACACCGACAGCGCCACCGCCGGGGGCCAGATACACGTTTCCGAATGCTCCTGGCTGGCTGCTCGCGTTGCCTACAAGCCCGGGACCCCCGCCCTGAATGGTCACGCTGCCGCCAGAACCCACTGGGGAAGAACTGGTCGTGGTCCCTCCTCCTCCACCCTGAATCATCACAGCGCCACCATTGCCGGCCGACGCAGTCACAAACGAAAGTTCATTTCCGGCGTCACCAGCCCGAATCGTGATGCTGCCGCCCGAGCCGTTCGTCCCAACAGCATCTTCCGAAGGTACGGTGCCCCCGCTGCCTGCGAAGATATCCACATCTGCGCCAGCGCCAGCGTGGGCGCCCCCGCCGATGGTATTCCCACCTTGGCCGCCCTGAATCAATATCGGTGTCGTTGCGCTCGGCAAGGGGCTAGGAGCCGGCTGCGACCCGGTTGCCGTCAGGTTCCCGTTCAAGGTGACCGTTCCGCTGACGGACAGACTTCCCGTGATGGTTTGAGTTCCGTTAAAGGTGTCAGCGCCGAACGAATTGCTCCCCGTAAATACGTTATTGAGATTCAGTTCTGGCACCACGGTGGAGTCAATCGCCAGAGTGCCGGCGGAGGTGATGGGCCCGCCGAGGAGTCCCGCCGTGGTGTTCACCTGTGTGACCGTGCCGCTGCCGGTGCCGGGGAACGATTGCCCTGGAGCGAAGGTGACTGGCGAACTGAACGTAACAGGGCCGGTGGAGCTAACCATGCCCCCCACGTTCAAGTTCCCCGGCACGTTCACATTTCCCGCCAGGTAGGTCGCCGTCTGGACCGCCCCATTTGCAGGCAATGTGTTGCCGATGCGGATGATGTTCGATTCGCCGGCCATTCCCCAGTTGCCAATGTAGATGTTGTTGCTTTCGTTCGTTTGGAGGCTGCTGCCAGCATTGGTGCCGATCGCGATGTTGTTGGATCCGCTGGTGAGGCCCACCAGTGCGGAGGCGCCGAAAGCCGAGTTTTTGATGCCCGTCGCATTCTGGTTGAGCGCAGCACCGCCGAAGGCAGAGTTGGCGGTGCCCATAGTGTTGTATTGGAGCGCGCCTTGGCCAAAGGCAGAATTGGCGGGTCCGGTGGTGTTGCCGGCCAGCGCCGCCCGTCCGAATGCGGTGTTGCCCCCGCCGGTGGTATTGGCGACCAGCGCGCCCGCCCCGACGGCTGTGTTCAAAGTGCCTGTGCTAGTAAAGTTCCCAGCAAACCCGAGATACACATCTCCGCCGGTGCCCGCGCCCGAGTCGAAGGGAGTGCCGAAAGCAAAAGGCAGGCCGCCGAGAGTGATCACGCCCGCCGTTCCCGCCGCATTCGTCGCCGGCAGCGCGATGTTCGCATTGGCCGTGATGTTGTTGGAAAACGATTTGTTGCCCGCAATCGTCTGATCCGAACTCAGATCCACAAAGTTTTGCGTGCTCGAACCCGTGCCTCCATTCGTCACCGGCACAACTCCCGTAAGGCTGATAATCGGTGTTTGGCCGCCGGTCGAACTCAGAACGCCCGCGGCTCCCACAGCCAATACGCCCGTGTTCTTGAGCGTCACAGTGCCGCTCGTCCCGCCCCCGCTCAGCCCAGTCCCGGCCGTAACTCCGGTAATGGCCCCGCCGCTGCCCGAGCACCCTGATCCGCACGTCACCGTGCCCGTCACGTTCAAGTTTCCCGGTACGTACACATTTCCCGTGAGGTAGGTCGCCGTCTGGACCGCTCCATTTGCAGGCAATGTGTTGCCGATGCGGATGATGTTCGATTCGCCGGTCACGCCCGGGTTGCCGATGTAGATGTTGTTGCTTTCATTAGAGTTGAGGTTAACGCCGGCAGCAAAGCCGACCGCGGTGTTGTTGTTTCCGTTTAGAAGATTGGCGGCAGCGCCGAGGCCGATCGCGGTGTTGTAGCTCCCGCCCAGGAAGTTCCCCAGCGCATTAGCGCCTAAGGCGGCGTTGTACCCGCCCCCAATGCTCGAGCTGAGCGCGCCACTCCCGACGGCCGTGTTGCTCCAACCGTTGCCGTTAAAGTTGCCTGCGAATCCGAGATAGGCGCTTCCACCACTGGAAGGGAAGCCGAAAGCAAAAGGCTGGCCGGCAACATTGATGACTCCCGCTGTCCCCGCTGCATTCGTGGCCGGAAGATTCAGCGAGCCCCCCTGGGAGAGTGGAGCGCCCCCCAAGGCAAGGCTTCCGCTGAGGCTAAGGTCGCCGCTGCTGTCGAGCAGCATCTCCGTCGTCCCGCCCACCGCTGCGCCCAGCAGCGTGGATGTCGCGGCCGAGGCCGAAGGCGCGTTGATGTACACGGGCCCATTGCTCACCCCCGAGCCAGTCGGTGCAAACGTAAACGTCTGCTGCCCGCTCGAACTAACTACGCCCGTCACGTTCAAGTTGCCGTTGACATTCACAA
>DASPSB010000165.1:0-6913 GCA_035624135.1 Candidatus Acidiferrales bacterium
CCGTGGGCGCGCCGACTCGCCACAGGAAGAAGCCGCGCGCGTGGTCCTCCAAACCGCGGGCGGTTATTTCCGGTCCCATCCGTATCCGGAGGAGCGCGTCGCGGAGATGCGGAGGATCGTCGCGCGCCGCGGCTGGGAAAACCGGATCGCGGAACGGCCATTGGCAGTCTGGCGCTACCTTCATCCCGGGAGGGAGGGTCAGCCGGAAACCGCAAGGTAGGGGCCGGCTGGCTTCAGAAACTTTCCTCGGGGATTTCTTCTGCTTTTTTCAGTGTGCGCGTACGCATGGTGATGTGGATGCCGCGCTCGCGCGCGCCTGCCAGCACTTCGCGCCGGACTTCCGGAGGCAACTGCTCGGGCGGGAACACGCCGGCATCGTCGCGGGGGAAATGCTTCACAAACAGGGTGGTCATGGTTGCCGTGGCCCAGGCAATCGGCGAGCGGTGGAAGCCCTGGCGCCGGATTTGGAACAGCGATGGCACAGCGACGTCCCAGCGCAGGAGAGTCGGCTGCTCGCCCTTCAATCCGCGCACAACCACCGCAGCCGCGAAGCGCGCATTGGCCAGCCGGCCACGCTTGACCAGCCGAGTCAAACCTCTTGGAGTCGGAGTGGCGGGAAACCGGGCGCGCGAGAGCCCCCGCGAGCGCGAGAGCTTGCCCTGGCGATACCAGCGCCGCAGCGTTTCCATTTCGCCGCCGCCGATTTTTACATCCATCTCACGCATGGGGATGAAGTGCGGCAGCGTGGCCACTTCGTCCTGCGCCGCCAGATATACCGGCACCTCGCCGATGGGCGGGGCGAACCGGAAGTGTTCGCGTTCGCTGAACCGTTTCGCCAGTTGGAATCGCCCGCCACGGTAAATCCGCGGGCGCGAGATGGCTTCGTCAAACGAAACTTCCGGCGACCATTGCGACACTGGAGCATCGCTTTCTGTTTCCTCGAATAGACGGATATGCACGGTCTCGAGCTCGTCCAGGAGTTCGCTCGCGCGCCGCACCAGCAGATTCGTCAGCCCTGGCGCGATTCCCGCGTTGATCACCGCGGTACGGCCCTTGGCCTCGAACCGTCTTGCGTAGCGCAACTGTTCGGCGCGGAAGGGTTGCCGCGTGAGGTGCGCCGCCATGTCCAGATAATGTGCCTTCAAACGCAGGGCGGCGCGCAAAATGATCTCGTTGTATACCGCGGGCGAGGCGTTCACGAGCAACTGGCAGCCGCGCCCGGCACGCACGATGGCCCAGAGATTGCGCGCGTTCACTTCCACAATAGGAATTTCGCTGCCCTTCCGAAAAAAGCGCCGGGCCCGCTCCGGGTTGCGGTCCCCGCACGAGACTTCGTGTCCCTGGCGTTCGAGGAGTTGCGCGAGCAGGGATCCGGTTGCTCCGGCCCCCAGAACAAATATTCGCATTGCCGGCAATCTATCACAGGTGCCCGGAAGGCTGAACGCGGCCAGGCCAGCGGAGGCTGGAAGTGGCTGGGCGACCCCGTTGTGACCTCAATCACTGCGGACAAGAGGGGCCTGGGGCAAGACTGCGGGCAGACGGGGGAAAGCGCCATGGTCGCTGCGGAAGAGTTGCGTGAGGGAACGATCCTTCGCATCGAGGGACAAATCTACAAAGTCCTCGAAGCCGAATACAAAGCCGGGGCCGCGAAAATGGCGGGAGTTGTAAAAGCGAAGTTGATGAACCTTCGCACCGGCCACATGTGGGAGACGCATCTGCGCCCCCTGGAAAGACTGGAGGAACTGGAGCTGGAACGCCACAAAATGGAATTCCTATACTCGGAGGGCGGGACGTGCACGTTTATGCGGCCCGACACCTTCGAGCAGGTCGAGATTCCCCGCGCGATCCTGGGCCTTGCGGCGGACTTTTTGGAACCGGGCATGGAAGTACCTGTGGATTTCTTTGAAGGAGAAGCCATCACTGTCGTCTTTCCGGAAGTGGCGGAAGCACGGGTGGCCACAACGGCTCCGGCGATGCACTCTTCTCAGGACAACGCGTGGAAGGAAGCGAAACTGGAAAACGGTCTTACCATTCACGTTCCCCTGTTCATCGCTCCGGGAGAGATTGTCCGAGTGGACGTAAGAACCGGCCGGTACGTGGAGCGGGTGCGGGCCGACCGCAAACGCAGCGCGTAAGACTGCTTCCCATATCAGTGGAGGAAAACAATGCTGGAGTTGCAGACTGTTCGCATGGAGTTTCCGGCGACCGCCAACATCATCGTGGGACAGGCCCACTTTATCAAGACCGTGGAGGATCTCTATGAAGCGGTAGTGACCACGGTGCCCCGGGCGAAGTTCGGTCTGGCCTTCAACGAAAGCTCGGGTGCCTGCCTGACGCGCTCGGAAGGCAATGACCAGGCGCTTCGGGAGGCCGCAGTGCGCAACGCCCAGGCATTGGCCTGCGGTCACACGTTTGTTCTCATCCTGCAGAGCGCCTATCCCATCAACGTGCTGCCTGCAATTCGCAAGGTGCCTGAAGTCTGTTCCATTTTCTGTGCCACGGCCAACCCGGTTGAGGTTGTCATCGCGCAGAGCGAACAGGGCCGGGGGGTTCTGGGCGTCATCGACGGAAGCCCGCCGAAAGGCGTCGAAGCTGAAGCCGATGTGACCTGGCGGCACGAGTTGTTGCGCAAGATCGGCTACAAACGCTAGATCCGCAAGGGACCTCCGCCGGGAGGTGCGGAGGCAAAGTCCGTGCGCCACAAGTTCGGCTCTCTTTGCTGTTCTGGTGGTGCTCCAAGCGAGCTAACGTGCTGACTGAGGTTTGCGCGGAAGCTTTTCGTCGCGCATGGCGAGGTCGTAGATCAGCGATGCCGCAACCGCGGCCGACTGCTTCAAGTCGTCCAGCATCACGTGATCGTATACGTCCATATTTGTGTGCGCCGAGCGCGTTCGGAATTCCATGTAATCCCGGATGTATTGGAAGCCGGGCAAACCGACTTCATCAAAGGAGATGTGATCGCCGGCGCCGATATTGGCGATGGTCAGCGTGGAGCAGCCCAGGTCCGCGAGCGGGGAGAGCCAGGATCGAAAAATCGGCCGCACCGCTTCATTTCCCTGCATGTAAATTCCGCGCAGCTTCCCCGTTCCCCAGTCGAGGTTGAAGTACCCGGCAAAGCCTGCGTACTCGGGCTTAAAGTCAAAGGCGGCGTTTCCCGTTGCCGTTCCGGCCTGTTCCCTGCGGCTCGCCAGATGCTCAGCCACGTAGGCGCGGGAGCCGTATCGGCCCTGCTCCTCGCCGCTCCAGAGGCCGATACGAACCGTGCGCCTGGGCTTCAATTTCAGCTGCTGCAAAATGCGCATCACGTCGAGCGCCACGGCCGCTCCCGCCGCGTTGTCCGTGGCTCCTGTTCCCGTGTGCCAGGAATCTATAGAAGCGCCAATCATCGCCGTCTCGCCCGCGAGGTCGGTTCCCTGTATTTCACCGATCACGTTGTAACCCATAGTGTCGTCGTCCTGGAAGCGTACAGCCACGTTCACTTCGAGCTGGACCGCAATGCCGCGGCCGATCAGCCGGATCATGCGGTTGTATTGCTCGGCGGCGATCACCACCTGCGGAATAATCTTCGGCGGCGCAAGGTCCCAGGGATGGGCACGCTCGACTTCCGGCGTGTCCACGGGATAGGGAATCACCGCTGAAGTCACGTAAACCGTGCCCGCGTCTTTAAAGCCCGGCTCAATCACCACTGCCGCGTCTTCTTCGAGGGCGAGTCGCCACTTCGCATAGGAAAGTTCGGCGCGCGCGCGTTGCTCCGCGCTCATTCGGAACGGCTGTGGAGGATTGGGTGGCGGCTCGGCATTCGCCAGTTTCAGCAATTCTTCATCGCTCATGCGTTCGGCCTGTGGTTCGAAGTTGGGCTGGAGCGCTCGGGCCGGTGCGAGTAGCACGATTTTGCCATTCAGCTTTCCGCGGTATTTTTCCACCTCTGTCGGCGTGTCGGCGTCCAGATACATCGCTTCTCCGCGAATCGTGCCGTTTGTTCCTGGGCTCCATGCCTTCGGATACGCGATGATCGGGCTGAAGTCCGGTTGCGTCATGTTTACGGCGACTCGTTCCATGGTCCAGCCGCGTCCAAACGGCCCCCAGACTTCGCGATGTGCACTTAATATTCCCCAGATCTTCAGGCGTTCGATTGCGTAGTCCTGCGCCTTGCGGATGTTGGGAGAGCCGGTCAACCGCGCGCCGGTAACATCCGTCAGATACTCCACAGTTTCCGGAATCTGCGAGTGCTGCAAGGCCTCCTTGCGTATCCGGCCTATGGCTCCGAGGTCCACCGACTCGCCGCCGTTTTGCCCGTCTGCCGCAACGCACCAGCATCCTAGAAACACGCACACGGCCAGCATACGCACACCAGTTACACGGCCAAAGGAACTCTCATCCATTTGTCTCCCCTCCTGTGCCTGGCATGTATGGAGCTCTGTGTGACGCACGGACTTCCCCTACTGTTAACTTCACCACTCCCTTGCCCAGATTGCTCTAAGTGTCCAGCCAGCGTAAGATTGGGTTGTTCCTCCGACCCCTGTGGCCTGTGGGAGCCCTCTCTTATGGCTGCCGGGGCGGTGTCCCGTCGTTTCCCGGAAGGAAAGCGGCGGGGCCGAGGGTGATGGCGGAAACGCTGTCGCCTCCCGTGCTTGGAAAGGAGAACGCCCGGTTCGCTCAAGGCGTCCGGGTTGACTGTGCTGTCCCCGCCAGTCATCTCCTTTCCCTCCGCTCCTGGAACCGGACGAACCGTGCCGTTACACGACAAATTCGGCCGCCGGATCACCGACGTACGCATCTCGGTGACGGACCGCTGCAATTTCCGCTGCGTTTATTGCCGTTCCGCCGACCCGGAGAATTACCGTCCCGAGGAAGAACTTCTCAACTGGGACGAGCTCGTGCGCGTGGCACGCGTGCTGCACGAACTGGGCCTCGAAAAGGTTCGCGTTACGGGTGGCGAGCCCATGGTGCGCCCCGGCGTAGTGGACTTCATTTCGCGCCTGCGCGATATCGGCTACCACGATCTCTCGATGACCACCAACGGGCAAGTGCTGGCCGAAAGTTGCGAGCGCCTGGTCACCGCCGGTTTGCACCGCATCAACATCAGCCTCGATTCACTCGACGCCGAAAAATTCGAACGCGTCACGCACACCCGCAAATTCCAAGCGGTGATGGACGGAATCCACGCAGCGCAGGCCAGTTCCCTCCGGCCCGTCAAGGTGAACGCCGTGCTCGTCCGCGGCCTGAACGACGACGAGGTGGAGGCGTTCGCCGGACTCGCCCGCTCGTCCGGCATCACCATGCGCTTCATCGAGTTTATGCCCCTCGATGCGGACCGGCATTGGTCCCGCGAGGCCGTGGTGCCGGTCGCCGAGGTCCGCGGCCGCATTCATGCCCGTTGGCCGCTCGAACAGATCCCACACGCCCCGAGCGAAACGGCGCGCAAATTCCGTTTTGCCGACGGCGCCCCCGGTGAAATTGGCCTGATTGCTCCGGTCACTCAGCCTTTCTGCGGCCACTGCTCGCGCATCCGGATTACCGCCGATGGAAAGTTGCGCACCTGTCTGTTCAGCCAGCAGGACCATGACCTGCGCCCCTTCCTCCGCAACGGCGCGAGTGACCTCGACCTTTCGAATTTCATCAAAGAAAAAGTGCTCCAGAAGGAGGAGGGCCATCGCATCAACGAGCCCGATTTCATTCCCCCCTCGCGCACTATGGTCTTTATTGGAGGATAGCGTGCCCTGCGGACTTCCCAGTGGCGGAGGGCCCGAGAGACTGGTATAACCCCCCGCTTCGAGAGACAATATCTTCTGAACCGCTCAGGGACACTCCTAGGTATGCCACAACTGATTGAACTCGGCAGGCTCGCGACACAGGCACAGCCCGCCACCCTGCGCGTGCCCGAAATGGAGAAAGGTGTAGGCTGCGACTTCTCGAGCTACCTGCTCGTGCCCGACTCGTCGCTGGACGAGCGCATCGGCGCCGCCGTCGAGAAACTCGGCTCTGACCTGGTGATCCTCGGCCATCACTACCAGCGCGACGAGGTGATCCGTTTCGCGCGATTCCGCGGCGACTCGCTGAAGCTGGCGCAGCAGGCCGCCGGATGCGACGCAAAATACATCGTTTTTTGCGGCGTGCACTTCATGGCCGAAAGCGCGGACGTACTACGGCGCCCTGGCCAAGTGGTGATCCTGCCCGATCTGAACGCCGGCTGCTCGATGGCAGACATGGCCGAGATCGGCCAAGTGGAAACCTGCTGGGCCGAGCTGGAGGCCATTGGCGGCCTCGGCGTTGTGCCCGTGACGTACATGAATTCCACTGCCGCCATCAAGGCGTTCACCGGCCAGCACGGCGGGTCAGTGGTCACCAGCTCCAATGCCGCGCATGTGCTTCAGTGGGCTTTCACGCAGGGCCAGCGCGTTCTCTTCCTTCCCGATGAGCACCTCGGCCGCAACACCGCCTACAGCATGGGAATCCCGCTCGACCAGATGGTCGTCTGGGATCCCGATCAGGAACTCGGCGGCAACACGGAGCAGGCCATTCGCCACGCGAAAATGATCCTCTGGAAGGGCTACTGTTCCGTCCATCAGCGCTTCCTGCCCGAGCACGTGGACCGTGTGCGCGCCGAAAATCCCGCCATTCGCGTGATCGTGCATCCGGAATGCCGCTTCGAAGTCGTCCAGAAGGCCGACGACATCGGCTCGACCGAAGGCATCCTGAAAAAAATCACTGCCGCGCCCACCGGCACTTCCTGGGCCGTCGGGACGGAGATCCACCTCGTCAACCGCCTCGCGAAAACGCTTACGGATCGCACCGTCATTTCGCTCGATCCGCACGTCTGTGTGTGCACCACAATGTTCCGCATCACGCCGCAGCACTTGCTCTGGACGCTCGAAAGCCTGCTGGAAGGCACGGTGGTGAACCGCATCAGTGT
>DASPSB010000193.1:0-5824 GCA_035624135.1 Candidatus Acidiferrales bacterium
GGAAGGCCGGTCGCGATCACGCGAGCGGCAGGGCGCATGTCCGGCGGTATTTCGGTTCCGTCCTCGCGGAGAGCTCGCATGATTTCATGGCTCTTCCTGCCTACAATCTCCGTTTTCGGGGTGCCGAGCATCTCCAGAAGCGCTTCATTTACATACTGCAGGCGTCCGTCCGGTCCCCAAGTAGATATGCCCACGCGGAGGATTTGCACGAGCGAGCGAAAGCGCTGTTCGCTGGACCGCAGCGCTTCCTGCGTTTTCCGGAGTGCGGAAATGTCGGCGAAGGAGGTGATCACGTAGTCCACTTCGCCGTTCGGCGCAAGCACCGGGATGGCGTTCCCGAGAATCCAGACGATTTCGTCGGAGCCTCGTCGGCGCCAGCCCATGACATCGCCGCGCACCGGCTGGCGGGTTTTGAGGGCGCGGGCGACCGGACGCTCGGAAAGGGCAAATTCCTTGCCGTTTTCGTCGACGGGAACGATCCCGAGATCCGCCACGGACTTCCCGATCATCTCGGCTGGGGTGAAACCGAGCATTTCGAGCGCGGCAGGATTGGCAAATTGCATGGTCCCGTCTGGGCGCACAAGAACCACGGCCACTTGCAAGTCGCGAACGAGAGAGCGGAAGCGTTCTTCGCTGGCGCGGAGAGCGTCCTCGGCCTGTTTGCTTTCGGTGACATCGCGCACGACGAGCATGGAGTAGAGGCGGCCATCGAGCTCGACAATGTTTCCGGAAAGGAGGCCAAACCGGATTTGGCCGTCCTTGCGGCGAAAACGGAATTCCGCGTCGCGCAGTTCACCCGTCTGGCGAAAACGCGCACGCAGTGCACGCATCTGATCTTCGTCCACCCAGATGCCGATGTCCTCCGGGGCTTTTCCGAGAATTTCTTGCCGCGAGTAACCGGTGAGCCGGACAAAGCTCTCGTTGATTTCCTGGATTGGGCCTTCCGGAACGAGACCGATGCTGATGGCGTCGGGACTGGCCCGGAAGGCGGAGGAGATCATGGATTCCGTACTGCGCAGGGCCTGTTCGGTGCGCCGCAGCGTTTCAGCGATGCGGCGCTGCTGCTCGTTGGTGATCACGAGCCGGGCCGCAGAGCAAGCAAAGGAAGCGGCCACGGCGAACCAGGCGAGCGAAAGTTGCTCCAAGGCGACGCGATGGCCCATGAGGATGACGAAGATAGGAATGAGAACGGGGAGCGCCTGAGACGCAACCCAGCGCCCCGGTATAGCACGAGGTAAGCCCTCATCCGGTAGCTGCTGGGTATTCCAGGTGGCTGCGAGAAAGACGGCGAACAGGAACGGGATGCTCCAGGATGCGTTGGCCCATTCCGCAGCGATTCCGGACTGCCCGATTTGTCCGATGCTGGTGAATTCGAAGACGCCCAAGATCACAAAGAAGATGGCGATCCTCGAGAAGAATCGGCGCGCGGGAGAGGGACGGGTGAGCCGGGCGCGAATCCCAAAGCTGGCAGCAAGAATCGCGTCACGCAGCACGATCCCGACCATTAAACGGCGGAACATCCGTAGTCCCTCGGCTTCCCAAAGGGAGGGCACATAGAAGAAGTAGAGGTACACCATCAGAGCCACGATGCCCGCTTGGATAAAGTCCAGGGTGCGCTGCCAGTTGATGCCCGTTTGGTGCGAGCCCGCATAAGGCAGAAGCATCATGGCTGCGGGAACCACCCAGATAAAGTTGACGACGTCAGAGGGCCAGGGCGTGGCGGTACGAGCATGGGCGAACATTGAGAAGTAAGAGACCATGGCCTGTCCCGCGGCGAGCAGCCACACGGAGACGGCGAACGAACTCCACAGCTGCCGGAGATGGCCGCTGGAACGGCGTGCGACGACTGTGGCGCACATGGCGGCCCAGACGACCAGCAGGGCCTGTATCACGTCGGAAGCAACATGGCTGGCCCAAAGAGAACGCACGCCGCCCACGGCATAGATGAGCGAGGCCGCCAGGAACACAGCGACCGCGCACGCAAATCGCGAAAACCTGTGGAGAGGGAACACGAGTGGCCCCGGGAATCAGTGGCTAGTCTAGACTCTGCAGTTTTGCCAGACAATACCGTGAGTTCGGTATGGTTCTCTGACGCAAGAGTTCCTCGGGTTCGAGTGCGGTAGACTACCGGCCCATGAGGGCTTATCCGGGCGAGCGGCTGAGGGTGCTGATCTCGCGGGTGCGAATTGCGCGGCGCGTGCGGGAACTCGGGCGGCAGATCACGCGGGAATTCCGAGGAGAGCCGGTGCTGCTGGTCGGCGTGTTGAAGGGGGCGTGCATCTTCCTGGCAGACTTGAGCCGCGAGATCGCGCTCGATGCAACCTTTGATTTTCTGGCCGCGGGGAGCTACGGGAAGTCGGCGGAAACTTCTGGCCAAGTGCGGCTGCTGAAGGATCTGGATACCAGTATCGAGCAGCGAAACGTAATTCTGGTAGAGGACATCCTCGACACCGGCGTGACGCTGAATTACCTGGCACGCCTGCTGCGCGAACGGCACCCCAAAGTCCTGCGCGTAGCCGCCCTGCTGGACAAAGCGGACCGGCGCACACTGCCATTCGACGCGGATTACGTCGGGTTTCGCATTCCAAATTACTTCGTAGTGGGTTACGGGCTGGATTACGCGGAGCGCTACCGCAACCTGCGGGATGTGTGTGTCGTTGAAATGACATCCGGCAAGAAGGGGCGCGGGACGAAATAGTCCGCAACAGTGACCGACATGTGGTGGAGCAACCCGATTCCGAAGGAAGTGCGCGCCGTAGTCGAAGCGCTTGAGCGCCTGCCCAAAGGAGCAAAGAAATTCGGAGGCGCGGACGGATTGTGCCGGGCCTTTGCCGGGCTGGTGGACCATACGCTGCTGAAGCCGGAGGCCGGGCCGGACGACATTCGCCGGGCGTGCGAGGATGCGACGCGATACGGGTTTGCGGCGATGGTGGTGAATCCGTGCTACGTGGAACTGGCCGCGGAAAGAGTGAAGGGAACCGGAGTGCGCGTGGCAACCGTAGCGGGGTTTCCGCTCGGCGCGTCGCATGCGGATGTCAAGCGCCGCGAAGCGGAGCAGGGGTTGGAGAACGGCGCCGTGGAAATCGACATGGTAATTCGCGTGGGCGCGCTCAGGGCGGGAGACTACCAGATTGTCCAAAAAGAGATTCAGGAACTCGCAAGTCTGTGCCATGAACGAGAGGCGATTCTGAAAGTAATTCTGGAATGTGCGCTGCTCACCGACAAGGAGAAGGAGCGCAGCGCGCGGCTGGCGGTTCGGGCAGGAGCAGACTTCGTGAAGACGTCAACGGGGTTTGGTCCCGGTGGAGCGACGCGCGAGGATGTGGCCCTTTTGCGGTCCGTGGTGGGCCGGGACGCAGGAGTGAAGGCGGCGGGCGGGATTCGCACCCTGGCGGATGCCGCGTCGATGCTCGCCGCAGGAGCCTCGCGGCTGGGCATGAGCAGCAGCGTGTCTGTGTTGGACGAGCTTCGCGGCCGCGCTTCCAAGTAGCGGCGGGCCAAATTGACTGCCTTCGTTTCTTTCCTCCAGACATAAAAACCGCATTGCTATACTTGAGGGAGTGAAACGGTGGACAAGTGCGCGCGATCGGATAGCGATTGGTGATTGAGAGGGACGCATCCATGGAGAGCCGGGCGCCGGAGACGGCGGCGGCGGAGCTGCCGCCCGAGGTATTGGCCACGCTGGTGGAAATCGGCGAAGAGGTGAACTCCTCGCTCGATCTAGACGAGGTGTTGCGGAAGGCTGCAGCGCTGGTGCGCCGGCTGATCCCTTACGAAATCTTCGCCGTGCTCTTGCTGGATGAGGCGACGCAGGATCTGTTTTTCCGGTTTGCCATCGGCTACTCGCGGGAAGTGGTTGAGACGTGGCGAATCCCGGTAGGAAAGGGCATTACCGGAACCGCAGCGCTCGAAGGCGTGCCCGTGCTGGTCGGAGACGTGCGCAGCGACCCGCGCTATCTGAGCGCTGTCGAGTCCGTGCGCTCGGAAATCGCCGTCCCGTTGCTGCTGAAAGGGCGCGTCATCGGCGTGCTCGACATCCAGAGCCGCGAGCTCAACTCGTTTACGCAGGAGCAGCAGCAGGTCCTGGCGTTGGTGGCCAGCCGGTTGGCGGGAGCGATCGAAAACGCACAACTGTATGAGAGCGCGCGGCGGCAGGCCGAGACTTTGCGCGTGCTCAACGAGGTGGGGCGCGAAGCCAGCTCGATTCTGGATGTTGACGAGCTGCTACGGCGCGCCGCGGACCTGATCAAACGCGTGATTGATTATCAGATGGCCAGCATCCTGGTGTACGACGCCCGGGGGAAACGGTTCACGCATGCCGTGGACGTTCGCTACGGCCGAAGCGAACAGAGCAAACTGGAAATCGGGCCGACCGAGGGAATCGTAGGCGCCACGGTGGACTCTGGACGGTCTATCCGGGTTCCGGACGTGAGCCTGGATCCCCGCTACATTTGCTGCAATCCGGAAACGCGGTCGGAACTGGCAGTGCCGATGATGCACAAGGGCAGCGTGGTCGGGGTGATCGACCTGGAAAGCCCGGTGAAAAATTATTTTACGGAGGAGCACGTCCAGACGCTTTCGATCTTGGCGGGCAGCCTGGCAGTAGCCATCGAAAATGCGTGCCTCTATCAGCAAGTGCTCCGGGAGGAAACGGAGCAGGCGGAGGAGTTGCAGGCGGCGCGGCGAATGCAGGGTGCGCTGCTGCCCGAGGTTCCTACGGAAGATTTCGGACTGGAGATCGCGGCGCGGTACGAGCCGGCGCGTGAGCTGGGCGGAGATATGTACGACTTTCTGCGCTACGGGCCCCAGCAGCTTGCCGTGGCGATTGGCGATGTGACGGGCAAGGGGAGCGCGGCGGCGCTGTTCGGCGCGACGGCGGTGGGAATGTTGCGGAGCCTGGCGCCGCAAAAATTGTCGCCCGCGGATATGCTTCGGCAGTTGAATACGCTGCTCGGGGAGCGGCGCGTGGAGGGACGATTCGCCACGCTGTGCTTTCTGACCTGGCAAAAGGGGCGGCAGCGGTTGCGCATCGCGAATGCGGGGCATTGGCAGCCGCTGCTTTGGAAAGACGGGCGTTGCGAGAAGATTCCCGTCGAAGGGCTGCCGCTCGGCGTTGAGGATGTGGCGACGTATGAGGAGAGGGCCTATTCGCTGGAGAGCGGAGACGTGCTGGTTCTCTACTCCGACGGGATTACCGAGCGCACGAATCCTGCGGGAGAGCTTTACGGCGCGCACAGGCTGCGGCTGCTGGTAGCGGCCAATCACCGATTGAACGCAGAGGCGTTGGCGACAATGATTTTCGAGGAGGCTGAGCGATTTGCGGCAGGGACGCCGGCCGTGGACGATGGGACGCTGGTGGTGTTGAAAGTCCGGTAAGAGTGAAAATGCGGCCGTGAATGCTTCGGACCCCGGCGCTATTGTGGTTTGTCGGGCTTGGGAGCCGTGTCAGCGGGCGGATGAAGGTGGGGAAGCTCGGTGCCGGAAGATTGGCCCGGCGCGGCCTGTGAACCATCCGTGGGCGGGTGGGCGATCTGGCCGCCAGCGGGGTTGCTCTTGAGGACGGCCCAGGCCCCGTCGCGCCGCTCAAGCGCGTAGGTCATCTGCATAGTGGAGCCTTCCTGTTTGGCGCGGAAGAGGACCTGAGCCTGTGCGTGGTCGCGATCCACGGTGATTTGCTGGAATTCAATGTCCATGGCGGCGAGATTCAGCGTGCCGCTCTTTTCGAGGTGCTGGCGGACGGCAGCGCGAATGGCCTCGTCATCAGAAGAGGTCTTGTGGCAAGCGGGTGCGAGGAGCGCTACAGCCAGAGCCAGAGGTATGGCCA
>DASPSB010000196.1:0-3159 GCA_035624135.1 Candidatus Acidiferrales bacterium
CCCGTCATGCGCCACCACACCACGCTCAATAGCCCCACAGCAACCAACGGCAGCAGCAGCCGGCGGCCCGCTCTCGCGCCGAACGACATCTGAATCAGCAGCGCCAGCAGCGCCATGAACGCAACGGTTATAGGAAGGCGGTCCCACGCCAGGCGCGGCGTATCCGGCGCCCAGTGATAGTACGCGGAGCCGAACGTGGTCAGGAAAATCCCGGCAAACAGCAGTCGTGAGCCCAGGTCGCGAAAAGCCATCAGTCCGGCGAGTCCGGCCACCGCGAACGGCAAATTGGAAACGACGTTCCAGAAGTTAGGAATTCCCTGCAGGCGCCGCTGGTCGGCAAACAGGTGGTAGCTCTCCGGCTGCGCAATCGGATGGACGAACCAATACGCAATCAGCCCGGCGGCAGGCGGCAGGAGAAACAGGGAAATGCCGATGAATCGTCGAGCGGGCACAGGCCTGGCAGCGATGATAGCAGGCCGATGAGCGCAGAGGCCCTTCGCAACCCCGCTTAGGGTGAACTAAAAGCCTATGCTACTTGGCGGATAGACACGCCGAGCGTTGTGGGCGTTGCGCTTCGCGCACACCACTCCCTAAAATCAAAAGTTGCCCCAGGCCCTGGAATGTCGGTCCCCCCTTCCAACCCGGTAGAACGCGCAGGCACTTCTCCCCCGGCATCGGCCGGAAGCGGAATGCCGCAAGGCAATCCGCGCGAGCTGGTCGCGGCACAGGAGCGGCGCGAGCAGGAACTGTGGCGCTGGTGTCTGCTGCTGCTGATCTTGCTCGCCGTGGCGCTGGGCGCCGAATTTGCCCAGCATCTGGAAGCTTTAAACCTGCATGTTGCTGCGCTGCCGGTGATCGTGGTCGCGATGATTGCCGTGCTCGTGGTGCTGGTATGGCGGCGGCGCTCGGCGGTCGTGGATGCGCGGCGGGAGCTGATCGACCGGCAATCGCAACAACTGGCCATGGCTGTGGGACTTCCCGCGGCGCGCGAGTTCGAACGCCTCTATTACGTAATCCAAAAGTCGCAGCAGGGCTACCGCGACCTGATTGACAGCTTCGACGTTCCCGTTCTGGCGGTTTCGCTGGAAGGCGACATTCTGGCCGCCAACCGGCGCGTGATCGAGGTCTTCGGCCACGCGTTTCAGGAAGTGATCGGCCACCGGCTGGACGAATTCGTGAGCGAGCCGACGATGGCCGACGCGGCCGCGGCGCTGCCGCGGTTTGAAGAGCGGCGGCACTGGTTCGGGGTGCTGCGCGTGCGTCTGCGTCCCTCGGGAGAGCTGCGCTTCTACGACTGCGTGCTGCATGCGGTGGTGCGCGACGGGCGCACGGTGGGAGTGAGCTGCCTGGCGCGCGACGTGACGCAGGAGCGGCAGAACGAGGCGCGCTTTGCCGAACTGTTCAGTTCGCTGCAGGAGGGCGTGTACTTCTCCACGCCCGCCGGCGAAATGCTGGACGCGAATCCCGCGCTGGTGCGCATGCTGGGCTACTCGTCGCGCGAAGAGTTGCTGAGCAAGAACGCGAAGGAACTGTACGCGGATTCCGAGGATCGCAAGACGAAGATCGCCGACCTGGAACAGCAGGGCAAGCTCGTGGCGCGTGAGACAGTGCTGCGGCGGAAGGACGGGAAGGCGATCACGTGCCTGGACACGGCCACGCTGGTTCGCGACGCGGCGGGGCATCCCATACGTTACCAGGGAACGCTGGTGGACATTTCCGCGCGCCTGGAAATGGAGCAATCGCTGCGCGAGCAGCAGGAGTTTGCGCGGCGGCTGATCGAGAGTTTTCCGGACCTGATTGTGGTGCTGGACCACGAAGGAAAATTCACGTTTGTAAGCAACCGCGTGCGCGACGTGCTGGGCGTCGCGCCCAGCGATTTGATGGGGCTGCGTTACGGCCCGCGGGCCCATCCGGAGGACATCGCGCATCTGGACACGTTCGTGCACGACATCCTGAACGGGGCGAAAACCAACGAAACGCTGGAATACCGTTCGCGGCACCAGGACGGCTCGTGGCGGATGCTGCGCGCGACGGCCGCGCCGCTTTCGGACGCGAGCGGCGCCGTGACCGGGATGGTGGCCTCGCTGCGCGACGTGACGGAGCTGAACCGGCTGGAACAGCAGGTATTGCAAAGCGAAAAATTGGCGGCCATGGGGCAGATGATCGCGGGAGTGGCGCACGAGCTGAACAATCCGCTCACGGCGATTCTGGCCGTGAGCGACATGCTGCGCGAACATTCGGAAGATCCCGGGCACAAGCGGCAGCTCGAGCTTCTGCACCAGCAGGCGCGGCGCGCCGCCGATATCGTGCAGGACCTGCTCTCGTTTTCGAGGCCGCCGGCGCCGCGCAAAGGGCGCGTGCAACTGGCCGAGGTGCTCCGCCGGGCGCTGCATCTGCACGAGTATTCGCTGCGGCGCAACAGCGTGGCCGTGGACTTCCTGCTGGAGAAGGGAATGCCCGACGTGTTGGGCGACGCGAACCAGCTCATTCAGGTTTTTCTGAACCTGGTGGTGAACGCAGAACAGGCCATCCGCGAAGTGCGCGACAGCGGAACGATCCGCGTGCGCATGGGACGCGGGGCGGCGGGAGATGCGCAGGTGTGGGCTTCGATCCAGGACGACGGGCCCGGCATTCCCGCAGAGGTTCTGGAAAAAATTTTCGATCCATTCTTCACGACGAAACGGCCGGGGCGCGGGACGGGATTGGGACTGAGCATCTCGATGGCCATCGTGCGGGAGCATGGAGGAGAAATCCAATACCAGCCGGCGCCGGGAGGGGGCGCCGTGTTTCTCGTCACGCTGCCCGCGGCGCAACCCGGGGAAGAAGGCGACGCTCCCAGCCCCGCCAACTGAGGCGCGGACTCCTGCACTCCTGCCCAGCAAGTCGTGTGAAGTGAGGGGCGCTTACTGCTTCGGCGCGCTTGGGGGAGTGTCGATGCCGAAATCCCAGACGTAGAGATCGACACCCTGCTCGGGAACGCTTTCGACGAAGGCATACTCGCCGGGCTCGAGCTTCTGCCCGAGGGTGTAGCGGTAGGTGCCCTGGGCGACGACCCAGTCTGAGATTGGGATGCGGGTTTCCTTCGAGCGGGTTTCGTGCACGATGTTGGTGAGGAAGGCGGTGATGTGGCGCTCGCCGCCATGGACGTGGCAGCGGACC
>DASPSB010000206.1:0-16610 GCA_035624135.1 Candidatus Acidiferrales bacterium
CGGCCGTATTCCTGGGCGATCAGGTCCGCCGCGGCTTTCGAGGCGCCAAACAGCGAGTGAAGCGTGCGGTCGATGCGGCAATCTTCAGCGATGCCTTAGAAGTCTTCCGGCCGGGCGTAATCGAACCGGGTTTCGAGCTCGACCATCGGCAGCTCGTTGGGCGCGTCGCCATAGACTTTGTTGGTGCTGAGGAAAATGAAGGGCGCTTCGGCGCAGAACTGGCGCGCGGCCTCGAGAAGATTGACGGTGCCGAGCGCATTGACCTCGAAATCGACGAGCGGTATCTGGCTCGCTTTGTCGTGTGAGGGCTGCGCGGCGCAGTGCAGGATGAGCTCGAAGCGCTCCGCCTTGAAAAGGTCGAAGATGCGGTCGTGGTCGCGAATATCGAGATCGAGCGCTCGGAAATTCCGCGTGACGCTCTTAAGCCGGACGAGGTTCCAGGACGTGTCGCCGGCCGGGCCGAAGAAAGTCCGCCGCATGTTGTTGTCGATGCCCGTGACGCGATGGCCGTGGCGGTCGAAATGTTCAACGGCTTCCGAACCGATCAGGCCGCTCGAGCCGGTGACCAGGATGCGCATGGATTTCATCCGAGAGTTCGGGTGCGAGATTTACTTCGCGGCCATGGCTTGAGGCGCGCCGCAGTAGAGGCCGCGCAGGGCCTCTGCATTCTCGCGGACCCAGGCGATGATCTGATCGAATCCTTCGCTCAGGCCGATGCGCGGGGCCCAGCCCAGCACGCGCTGGGCCTTGCGCGTATCCGAGATGTAGATGCACTGGTCGACCTTGCGCGGCTCAGGATCAACGCTCACGGGAACGCTGCGGCCGAATTTTTTGTGCACCAGTTCGGTAGCTTCGAGCATCGAGATGGAGCCCGCCGGTCCGCCGCCGATGTTGAACACCTGGCCGCGGATACGGTCCATAAGTTCGATTTCGCGTTCCACGAGGCGGCACACATCCTCGACGAACAGGACGTCGCGCACCTGCTTGCCGCCGTTCCAGCCGATCAGGCGCAGCGGCAGTCCGAAGTGATGCGCCACGACCCACCAGGACGCCCAGCCCTGCTCGGATTTGCCGAACTGGCCCGGACCGCTGAGAACGCCGCAGCGATTGATTACCGTGGGTACGCCAAACGCGTCGGCATATTCCTGGCAGGCCAGGTCGGCCATGGTTTTGCTCAGGCCATAGATGCCGTGCTGGCCGCCATCCACGCTGAAATCCTCGGCGATGCCGTGAGCGGGATCGAAGCCGGGCGGACGCATCCCGGCGAGCGCGTGCCAGGCGGGCGCGTCCCAGGAGAAGCGCGTGGGCTCCTCGCGGCGCGGGAGAGCGTTAATGCGGTCCGCGCTATAGACGCGGTTGGTGCTGAAAAAGATCAAGGGACAGCCGCGCGAGCGGGCGAATTCCAGCGCGTTGATGAGGCCGAAGGTGTTGTTGGTGAGGTCGAAGACCGGATTTGCGTAGCCGTAAACGAGCGAGGGCTGCGCGCTCGCGTCCACGAGGACATCGAAGGCGCCTTCGAGGTTCATAAAGTCCTCGCGGTTGCGCACGTCGCCGTGGACGAAGTTCACACCGTCGCGCTGGAAGAGCGGCAAATTCAGCTCGCTGCCGCGGCGAACGAGATTGTCCATCACGGTCACGTGATGGCGGCGGGCCGCAAAGTAGAAGGCCAGTTGCGCGCCGACGAATCCGCTGCCGCCGGTGATCAGCATTCGCATTTCAGGAGGCCGCCTCACTGGAAGATTTCGCGGGCGGCGTTGGCTCGCCCGGGGAGAGCGGAGGCGAGGACCACCAGAGTTTCCCGTCGTTCCACAACGAGGCCAGCAGCAGCAGCGCGTCCATCCCGAGGAATTCGTACCGGCGCGCCCGCCAGTCCTGTTGCAAAACGTACCCCGCGCTGCCGATGTGCTGATAGCGGAACATCCGCCAGACTCTTGCCGGAGTCATCGGCAACAACGGGTCATGGCGGTAGCGCCAGAAGGTGGTGAGCGCAGTCCTCACGGTGTCCTCCCGCAGATGACGGCAAACAGCCGCCGGCTCGTAAAACGTATTCCAGCCGAGGCGACGCAAGCGGAAGGACATGTCGGAATCTTCGCCATTCGTGCGGAAGCGCTCGTTGTAGCCTCCCGCATCGAGCAGCACCGACCGCCGGGCCATGGTGTTGGCGCCGAACACGAAACCGTAATTCTCCAGCGGCACGTCACCCCAGTGCTGCGGGAGGTGAACGGCACGCCAGCGGTCCGCGACGCGGCGATCCACGGCTTCGACCAGTTTTCCGCCTCCGAGCGCCACCCGGGGATTCTCGAAGTGACAAGAAAGCTTTTCCAGCCAGTCAGGATCGGGGACAACATCCGCGTCCAGGGCGGCCACAAGCTCATTTCTCGCCGCGCGTACCGCAGCGTTGCGGGCGGCCGCGAGGCCGCGGTTGCGGTCCTGCCGGATGAGCATGACGGGAAATAGCGAGGCGATCTCCGCGGTCCGGTCGCGCGAGCCGTCGTCCACCACGATGATCTCGCCGGGCCGGACGGTCTGCGCCAGCACGCCCTGCAGCACGCGTTCAAGCCACTCCGCGGCGTTGTAGGCCGGAACGTACACGCTGATCGCTGGCGTCATGGGCTAGGCCTCGCGGACGCGGTCCGCGACAACAAAGTAATTCCCGCCGCCGAACAACATCTGCGGGTCGAGACCCAACAGGCGATGGAGAAGGGCAGCACGCATCCGGTTCTTCCACGTGAGCGGCCGGTCGCCGATCCCTCCCTCCGCCACTACGGTATAGCCAAACCTGCTGAGCATGCCGCGCAGCACATGCGGAGAATACGGAGCCACGTGCGACGGCACCTGCAGATAGTACTGATGGCCGAGCAAGGAGTTTGTGTTCGGAGTCTGCACAATCAGGCGGCTGCCCACTGGTAGGCTGCGGAAGACCTGCTCGTTGACTTCGAGCGGAAGATGCTCAACCACGTCGAGATAGAAATACACAGCGGGGACATGGCCGTTGCCGCGCAGATATTCGAGCAGGTCTGAACGAACCAAAGGAACTCCCCAGGACTCCGCGAGGCCGCAGAGCTCCTGGTTGGATTCCACGCCGAGGACGCGGTCGCGGCCATGTTCCTTGAGCCAGAGAAGCAGGGCCCCTTCCCCACAGCCGAGGTCCACAACGGGTCCGTCCTTCAGAAACGCGCTGTAGAGAGAACACAGGTATTCGCCCTTGCGCAGCGCCTCTTCCCGAGTGGACGCGTGCCAGCAGTGAAGTTCCGCGGGCTGGTGGTTCAGTTCCATTTCCATTCGAATACGGGCTGGACGTAAGCGGGCCGGGCGTCCGCCAGACGGCCAAATCGCCCCGAGCCGGCTTCCACCGTGAAGTCACCGGCAGAGTGAAACAAATCCACGCACTCCCAGGTGGCGTAATCGAGGACGCCGATTTGCAGCGAGTAGCGGCCCGGCTTCAAGAGATTGGGATCTACGCGGCAGGAGAGTGTGTGCCGGGAGCCTGGCAAGAGAGCTCGCATTTCAGCGGTGTCGTAGTGATGCGAGCCGAGCACGCTTGCGCCGTCGGCGGAGAGAATCGTCAGACCGACGAAACACGATGGGCTGGATCGCGAGCACTCGAAATCGAAAACAAGAGTGAACGGCTCGCCGAATTCCACGCTGGGACGAGACTGCATTTCGCTGTTCAGCAGACGCAGTTCGCGCAACATGACGGCGCCGGTACCGTAACGATCCTTGCGCGCGCGGAGGTCGAAAATCCCGCCGCCGGTTTCTGCTGCCGCCTCGGCGCTGGCGGTGTAGGCATCCACGCATTCCGCTGCGGTCCCACTCCATCGGACGGCGCCGGCGTCGAGCCAGACGCCGCGCGTGCAGATGCGGCGGATGGCCCCCATGTTGTGGCTGACAAACAGGACCGTGCGGCCTCCGCGTGTGACCTCTTCCATTTTTCCGAGGCACTTCTTTTGGAACTCGAGGTCGCCCACCGCGAGCACTTCGTCCACCAGCAGCACCTCGGGCTCGAGGTGCGCGGCCACGGAAAATGCCAGCCGCAACTGCATGCCGGTGCTGTAGTGCTTCAGCGGCGTGTCCAGAAACGTCTCGACACCGGAGAACGCAGCAATCTCGTCAAACTTCCGGTCGATCTCCCGGCGCTTCATCCCGAGGATGGAACCGGAAAAGTAGATGTTCTCGCGTCCGGTCAGCTCAGGATGGAACCCCGTGCCGACTTCGAGCAGGCTGCCCACGCGGCCACGCACCTCCGCACTGCCTTCCGAAGGAAGCGTGATGCCGGAAAGGATTTTGAGGAGCGTGGATTTGCCTGCGCCGTTACGGCCAACGATTCCGATGGTCTCACCTTCAGCGACCGCGAAATTGACGCCGCGCAGCGCCCAGATGTGCGCCTGCCCGTTTCCATTCGTGCCGGAGCGGCGACGAAAGGGAGCCTTGACCGCGCGCGCCAGCACGTCGCGCAATGCGATGTAGCGCTCCCGGTCTCCCAAACGGTAGCGCTTGCCCAGTCCCTCGACGCGAATCGCAGCCACAGCCATCAGACTTCCAAACGCCCCATGGAACTAGACCACATCCGCAACCGTAGCTTCCACTCGCCGGAAATACCAGAGGCCGGCGACGAGCATCACGATCACCGCGCCCGCCGATGCTGCCACGAGCCCTGGACTCGGAGGATTTTCGCCACTGACCGCCCAGCGAAAGCCGTCAATCACTCCTGCCATCGGGTTCAGGCCGTACAGCGCCCGCCAGCGTTCGGGCACGAGCGTCGAGGGATAGGCCACGGGCGAAGCGAAAAGCCAAAACTGGATGAGGAACGGCACCACGTAGCGTACGTCACGGTAAAGCGCGTTGAGCGCCGCGAGCCATAACCCCGCGCCAAATGCGGTGAACATCGCGAGCAGTAGAAACACCGGCAAAAAAATGAGCCACGGACCCGGCGTCACGCGGTAATACAGCGCCATTCCGGCGAGCAGCACGAAGGCGATGACAAAATCCACGAGACCGGAAAATACGGCCGAAAGTGGGAGCAACAGACGGGGGAAGTAAACTTTTGTGATGACGCGCTGGTTTTCCACCACGCTGTTGGTGGCCCCGGAGAGCGCGCCCGCGAAATACGTCCAAGGAAGCAGCGCCGAATAGAAGAACAGCGGATAGGGCAGCCCGCCTGAAGGAATCCTGGCCAGCCGGCCGAAAAACAAAGTGAACACCAGCATCGTGGCGACCGGCTGGATTACTGCCCAGCCCGCGCCAATGACTGTCTGCTTGTACCGTACTTTAATTTCTCGCCAGACCAGAAAGTAAAGCAGTTCGCGATACCCAGCCAGCTCTTTGAGGTTCAAGGTCCAAAAGCGGCCGGGCGGCACGATGCGCTTCACCGAAGCCGCGTGGGCGTCAGGCTGAGCCGTGGCCTCGATCGGTTTCCGCCCGCCGGCGACCGCCAGCGCTTCGGTGACTGGATTTGATTTCGTGCTCATAACAGGATATGCGAACTAGATGGGTGCGGCCTAGACTGGGATCACTTCGTAGCCTGCCAATTCGACCGCGACGGCCTGACGGATGGCGTCCACGGCCACGACCAGGCGGTCCTGCTTCTTAATTCTCACGAGAATCCCCTCAACACCCGCCAGCGAGCCGCTGGCCACTTTGACGCGCTGGCCTACGCGGAGATATCGGTGCGGGTGCAGCAGCGCCCGTTCATCCGCCAGCCGGCGCAGCGCTGCAATTTGCTCCGCAGGGACTTCCGTATCGTTCTGGCCAAAACCGACAATCCGCACGACGCCCAGGGTGCGCAGGATCGTCGTGCGCTCCGCGGACTGGGGCGCGAACTGCGCGAACAAGTATCCGCGGAACATGGGGACTTCAACCTTCTGGTAACGGTCCTGCCACCGATGTACCTCCATTCGCAATGGAAGAAATACGGGCAATCGCTTGCGTTCGAGCTGCTCGGCCACCTGCTTTTCGAATCGCGAGCGCGTGTAGAGCGCGAACCACGGCGAAGCACTCTCCGCGCACGGGAGCACGCACGCAGTTGGCGCGAGCGCATCATTGAGCTCCGTCTGGGCAAGTTGAAGCACAGCTCCGCCTTCGTCAGTCACATCGCAAAGACGCTGTAACTGACTGAAAGAAAAAGCCTTACGCCTCGTCCCAGCCCCGCGCCGCTACCAGCGCAGCCAGAACGGCGAAACACGACGCATTGGCCGGGATGTGAAAATTGAAGTCCAACCAGCCATGCGCCAGAAAAGCGATGCAGCCCGCAGCAATCGCGGCGAGCAACGCGCCTGTGGCCGTGCCGCTGCTTCGCGAGAGGTTGCGCGCCGCCTCGCGCCCGCCGGCGAACAACATCCAGGCCGCCAGCAGCGCGCCAATCAGTCCCGTCTCGGCAAGAAATTGCAGAAAATCGTTATGTGCGTGCGTCCAGACGAGATCAGTAGCGAAAGAACGCGCCGCGGGAAAACGCGTGCCGAACGTGTCCAGCCCGCTGCCGATAACGGGCGTCTCCTGAATCAGTTGGAACGTATCCTTCCACGCGACGATGCGATAGGCCGCCGCGTCTTCCTGCTGGAATTGGTGAGGCCGGAGAACGGATTCGTAGCGCGCCAGCAACTCCCCGCGTTCGAGAGCAAGCACCGCGCCGCCGGTTACGAACATGGCTGCCAGCAGCCAAATTACGGCGCGCTTTCCGGCGCGCTGTGCCGCAATCAGCAGCGAAAAAACAATCACAGCCAGCCCCAGGGAAAGGGTGCCGCCGCGCGAACCCGAGAGCACCACAGCTCCGCCCATCACCACCGCGAGCGCGCTCCAGAACCAGCGCTGTGTCAGCCGGTGATCCGGCACGAGCGCCATGCCAAGTGCCAGCGGACACAGCATCTCCATCAGCCCGGCAAAATGATTGCGGTTCACGTATGGTCCGAACATGCGACCGCCGTTTTCCAGCTTCCAGGTCCAGTACAGCCGGCCATCCGCGGTGAGGTACTGTGCGATGCCCATGGCAGCGATAAGGAATCCCGCTGCAGCCAGTACGGCGCAAAAGTTTCGCAGCCTCGGCGGCGTGTCCACGCTGCCCACGGCGGCCATGGCAAGCGCGATGTAGCCCAGCCAGCGAAGCCATTCGATTTCGCTCGCCACGGGAGCGGGTGACAGCTCAACCGTCCAATGTAACGCGGTGAATGCCAGGAGCGCGAGCGCCGGAACCGCCATCGGGTGTCCCAACAAGGGCAGGCGCCCGCGAAAAATTTCGCCCAGCAACCAGAGCATGAAAATGCTCCAGGAGATTGCCACCAATACCAGCGCCGCAAAACGCGAGGTAGCGCCGAACGCGAGCGGAGCAGCAATCAGCGCGGCGCACACGCCACCCGCCGCGATACGGCCAGCTAGAGTGGCTTCGGCGGATTTCTCGCGCACCGCCCAGGCTTCGGCGTGGCTGATCAGCACGCTCACCGGGCCACTCCTGTCGCGCCTTTCGCGCGCGCAGGTTCTTTCCCCGCAACCGCATCAATCTGGAGCCGGCGCCACTGGACGTCCGCAAGGCATACTTGCCCGCTGGCGGACGGCTGGTCGGCAGCCACACCCGGGCGCAAGAGCACGACCTGCGCCAGATGCGTCTCAGGACCCGCAGCAAACTCCGTGGAAACGTCCTCCCATCCCGTCGTGCCAACCACGCGATCCGTCATAGCAGACTGCTGCCCGGCTGCGCCGATGCCGGAAACCGAAAGGAAGGCGCCGGTGCGTGTGGCCAGATGCCGGACACGAACCTTTGCGGTTAAGAGATACTGATCGCCGGGCTCGACGACCACGGGATGCGAGATGTGGTAGAAATCGGCGCGCGACTGGGCCCCGAAATCAGCGCACATGCACGGCTGGCCAGGTTGTGGTCCCTCGTCGCTTACCCACACGGAAGTTTCCTGCTGAGGGATCACTTTCCAATCGAATCCAAAACCGAGCATGGGCCGCCGGAAATCGCCGTTGTAGAGAGGCTCGGCCAGCCCTTCCGCGTCCGCCCCGATCCACCCTCGCTTGACAGAATCCGTCCACACGCGGCCAGCAAGTTCTCCCTGGCCCCGGTCAATCAGGGCATCGAGGAAGCGCTGGAGATAGAAGCCTGAGGGAGGAACGCCCAGAGCCATCACGCGCTTCCAGAGCGCAGCGGTGGACTTCGGGTCCATGGCGTTGCAGAGGTAGGCCGTGAGGTCGTCAATAGCAGCGCGATCCGGGGGCAGAACGCTCTCGATCAACGTACTGAGTTCCGCTACTTCGGAGAGTTGCGGAATAACTCGAGCCGCGTAAGGCGGGGCGACGGCTACCAATTCACGGCCTAATTCCAGTGCCCGCTCCGGCTGGTTATTGCGCAACGCAAAGCTCATGGATTGCCATAACATCATCGGAGTGCGCGGTTCGGCCCTCCGCGCGGCATCCAGCGCCCGTTCGGCGCCGGCAATGTCGCCGGCGTTCTCTCGAGCCTGCGACAGATCCACCCAATAGGCGCCGGAGTGCGGATCCAGCCGCGTGGCCTTATCGAGAGCAGCAACGGCAGCAGCCGGACTTCCGGATTCCGAGAAAAGCTGAGCCCGGCCCAAGCGCCAATAGAACTCCGCATTCTGAGGCTCGAGCCGCAGCGCATGCTCGAGACTGCTCACGGTTCCTTCCTGCGCCAGCCGGTCGGCTTCCACATGTTTCCACACTTCCAGAGACAGTACCGAGGTGGCCGCCACCGCGAGAGCGGCGGCGAGGATCTTGCTGGGCCAGCGTTCCAGGACCAGTTCCATCGTTCGTCAGCGGTTTCCGAGGCCGCCAGGTTCAGTGCGATGCGGGCATACCCTGCGTTCAATCCGCCGCGCGTCCAGCAAATGACCTCCAGCCGGGCGTGCGATGCCCGGGAAATTCAGCCCCTGACCCTCTCACCTCGGAATCTTCTGTGCCGCCCTACGACCTGGACCGCGACTCGGCCCGGCCATCGACCTTCTCTTCATGCCCATAGCCATAGCCGTGCCCCTCGACCAAGTGGCGGTAATAGTCGCCGTAGTAGTTCGAGTAGTAGTATTTGTAATCCACCGAGCGCACGTCCACGTTGTTCAACACGATTCCGAGGATGCGCGCGTTCACGCTGTTCATCAGTTTCGCCGTGTGTTTCAGGGTTTCGCGCGTAGTCACGCCGCCGTGGACCACAAGCATCACGCCATCCGCGTGCGCAGCCAAAATCATGCTGTCCGCCACGCTGATCGCCGGGGGCGAATCGAGCACAATGAAGTCGAAATGCCGGCGCAGCTCCGCGAAGAGCGCCTCGAGCGGTTCCGAGCTCAGCAATTCCGCAGGATTCGGCGGCGTGGGACCGGACGTAATCACATAAAGGTTCGGCACCTGCCGCACGGGACGCGCCAAATCCTCCGGCGCGGCTTGGCTGGTGAGGAAAGTGCTCAGCCCGCGCTCGTTGGGCATCTGGAACGAGCGGTGAATGCGGGGCCGTCGCAGGTCCGTATCGATCAGCGCCACGCGGTCGCCGCGCTGCGCCAGCGTGATAGCCAAATTGAGCGCCGTGGTCGTCTTTCCTTCGCGCGGCTGTCCGCTGGAAATGAGGATGAGTTGTGGTGCATGACGCGAAGTGGAAAGCAGAATCGAAGTGCGCAGCGCCCGGTACGCTTCCGAAACCACGGACTGCGGCTGCGATACTGTGGCGAGTTCCGAGGTCGTCCCCGTTGTGGCCGCGGACTGCGGGAGCGGCCTGCGCCTGGCCGCATAGGACATCACGCTGGAGACCGCCGGGATGATGCCCAGAACCGGGAGATTCACAAGCTGTTCGACTTCTTCCGGGATTTTCACGGAGTTGTCCAGATACTCGTTGAAGAGCGCAAGGGCGCAGCCCAGTGCCGCCCCGACGATTAGGCTGAGCATCAGGTTGAGGGATTTGCGCGGTCGCACCGGGCTGATTGGCGGGCGCGCACGGTCCACAACGTGAATGTTGCTCGAGCGCAGCCCGGAGGATATCCCCGCCTCTTTCAGACGCTGTAGCAGGCCCTCGTAAAGCTGCTGGTTGGTTTCGTAGTCACGCCGCAGCAGGCTGTACTCCACCAGCTTGGAGTTGAGCAGATTCGCCTCATTTTTCTGCTGGTCGAAGGCCTTCCGCAAGAGCTGCTCCTTGTTCAACGCAGCCTGGTAATCGCTCTCAATGCGGCTTGCGGCCACTTGCTCCTGCGACTGGATCTGCGAATCAACCTCCTGAAGCTGGCGTTCGAGCTGCTGGACCTTGGGGTGCTTCGGTCCAAGCGTACCGCGAGCATCGGCCAGCTGGTTGGAGAGCCCGGAGCGCTGGTGTTGCAGGTCCTGGATCATGGAGTTTTGCATCACCACGGTGAGGTCATTGAGGCGATGCGTTTTCACGAGCTCATACTGCGATTCCTTCGCGATCCGGTCGGCTTCGGCCTCCGTCAGGTCCTTATTCAGGTCGCCGAGTTTCGTCACTGTCACGTTCTGGCCCTGGTCGAGCGCGAAGATTTGGTTGTCGCGCTCGTACTTGATGAGCGCCTCGTGCGACTGCTCCATTTTCACTTTCAGCTCGCGCATCTGTTCGGCCATCCAGTCGGACGCCTGCATGGCCGATTCGTATTTCTTTCGGAAATTGTTCTCGACGTAGAGGTCGGACAGGGTGTTCACCACGTCCGCCGCCTGCTTCGGATTCGTGCTGTCGAATTTTACTTCCACCAGCCGGCTGGTTCGGATGGCGCCCACGATCAAATGCTGGTGGAACATTTCGATCAGCCGCAGCTCTTCCGCCGAAGTGAACGGCGCGTTCTCATTGCTTCCCGCAGGCCGCACCGCGAATTGCGGGTCCTCGTACAGATGGAGCGCCCGCACCGTTTGCATGGCCAGGTCGTCGCCTTGCAGGATGCGCACTTGCGTCTGGACGTAATCCTCCGTGGTCGGCATTTGCAGAAAGAGCTCGCGCAGATTTGTGAGGTCAGGCGTCTCGCCGTTGATTTCGATCCGCGCCGCGGCTTCATACACCGGCTGAATCCGGTAGGTCACCACCGCTACCACGGCAACCATGACGCTGACCACGGTGGCGATCATTAGCCGGTGTTTGTGAAGGATTCGGAGCAGGTCCCGCAGCGGAAGAGCCGCTGTCAGATGGTCGGGAACGGCCGCTGGAAGGGCCGAGCGCCAGCCCCCGGAATCCGCCAGCAGCGCGCCCGTCCCGCTGCGCACCGTGCGTTCCAGCGCGCTGCCGGGCTTGCGGTCCCCGCCATCCCCGCTTCCTCTGCCAAGCCCGTTCGGGCGCGTCGAATCCATCCCCTCGTTCCCCCGGCGGCCACCTCAAGTCCCTGACCCAGCCGCTCTGGTCGTCCCGCTCCCTTGCCTCTAGTGAACCGTTCCGAGCAGCACCAGGCCTGTGCTCACCTGGATTGCCGCTTCCAGCCCCCGCGCGAATGCACGCTTCGCCGTGCTGTCAGGCACAAACAGCACGTCGTTGGCCTGCACCGGAATGTCCGGCTGCTCTCGAGCCAAAATCTTGGAGAGATCCACGGGAATCTGCTCCACATCGGTGCCCGTGTTCTTGCGGCGGAGCAGCACGGAATGGGCGGGCTTCGCGGTGCGCTTCAAATCCTCAGCCATCGCCAGAATGTTCAGCACTGATGTCTGAGCGCCTGCGGAGGGAATCAGGAAGCGGCCGGGGTGGTTTACTGCCCCGATCACATACACCGCCCCCGCTGGCAGCACGTTCACTGTGTCCCCGCCGCGTACCATCAGGTTGGCTTCTGCCCGCCCCTGACGCAAGTCTTCCACACTCACGTTGGTCACCTGCTGGTTGCCAGCGCTATCTTCGCGAATGACCTGCACGGTCGTTCCCGCGTCTTCGCCCAGACCGCCAGCCATGCTGATAAGCCGCATCAAACGAACTTGGCCGCTGACTTGGAAGACCCCAGGCTGGTGCACCGCGCCCATAAGAGTCACCGGTTTGCTCTCAAGTTCCTTCAACGTGACGGAGATATTCGGATCGTTCAGAATGCCGCTTTCCTGGTATTTTTTCTTCAGCAATGCCTCAGCCTGCGATAGACTGAGTCCCCCCACGTGAGGGTGCTCGGCCAGTAGAGGGAGCGCGAGCGTCCCGTTCGAGTCCACACGCACGTCGCGCGTCAGCTCCGGAGACTCCAGCACAGTGATCGAGAGCAAATCGTTCGGGCCGATTAGGTATTCACCCAACCCTACGATCCCCGGGGAGGAAAGGATGGTCGTCGTTTGGCCGCTCTTCCCTGACGACTGTCCGGTTCCGCTAGAGCTCGAACTGGGTGGTGCTTGCGCAGCAGCACGTCCGGAAATCAGCAGCAGGAGAGCTGCAAAGAGATGGGAGACAACAAGGCCCGTTCGGCTAGGTTGTAAACACACAGGCCGAAGCAAAACGCGTCCGGAAGCGAACTCGCGTCGCGTCGGGTTCCCTCAAGAGGACAGAGTCACACCCACACAGAGTCTGCGAGTCGTTTGAAACTCTGTCAAGACCATATCGGCACTCGTTGTCGAACAGATTCTCTAGCTGTACCAGAACGGAACATGTCGCCTTCTTTTTCCTTGGTCCCATTTCGGCACTACTTCCACTACCTCTTCCTTCTGCCGGACGCTTCGCGCCCTTCTCGCTCTGATCACTCGGAGGAATGGCCAGCAATTTGTGCTCTGCACGGAATTCCAAGCTAACATTGACGACGCTGCAGAGCGCCTCTTATAATGATAGTTTGGCTTTCTCTCCTGGAGGCTCCATGTACGCCCTGATTCGTACCGGCGGGAAGCAGTACCGCGTCTCCCCTGGCGACCGTATTGAGGTGGAATTGCTGCCGGGCAAGGTCGGTGACGTCGTGCACTTCGGCGAGGTGCTCGCGGTACGCACCGACGAGAAAATGATTACCGGTAAGGCCGCGGCGCAGGCCAGCGTCTCGGGCAAGATTGTGGCACGGGCACGCGGGCCGAAGCTCACGGTGCTGAAGTACAAGAGGACAAACCAGTACAAGATTCAGCGCGGCCACCGTCAGCACCTGACCTCCATCGAGGTCGGAGAAATCAAACTCTGAGGCATCGGGAATGGCACACAAAAAAGGTGGCGGTTCGTCGACAAACGGACGCGACTCGCAGGGCCAGCGCCTGGGCGTCAAGCGATTTGGCGGCCAACTGGTGAGCGGCGGCTCGATCCTGGTCCGGCAGCGTGGCACGCGATACAAGCCGGGCCGCAACGTGGGCCGCGGGAAAGACGACACGCTATTCGCAAAAATCACCGGCGTTGTGAAATACGAGGACAAGGGCCGTATGGGCCGGTTCATCAGCGTGGATCCGGCCGAGGCCCCCGCGAGCTAGCTCGCAAGTCCGCCGCTCGCGACGACTTCCGGTTTTCTCCCCGGCATGTCATAGTCTTCCCAGGAAATGGCAGACCACGCTCCGTGTTTGTCGACGAAGCCCGCATCTACGTGAAGGCTGGAAATGGCGGCCGCGGCTGCGTCGCGTTTCGCCGAGAGAAATTCGTGCCTCGTGGAGGCCCTTCAGGCGGCGATGGAGGATCGGGCGGAAGCGTACTGCTGTTTTCCACTCCCAACGAAAACACCCTGCTGCGCTTTCGATTCAACCGCGAGTTCCACGCTGATTCCGGACGCCATGGGCAGGGTTCGAACTGTCACGGAAAGTCCGGTGCGGACACTGTGCTCGAGGTCCCAGTCGGCACGCTTGTTTATGACGACAAGACCGGCGAACTGCTCTTTGATTTCTCCGCGCCGGGCCAGCGCTTCATGGCGGCCCGCGGCGGCCGCGGTGGACGCGGCAACCAGCATTTCGCGAAGCCATGGCATCAAGCGCCGCGCGAGTTTGAGGACGGGGAGAGCGGACAAGAACATCACCTGCGGCTCGAGCTCCGCCTCCTGGCCGATGTCGGCCTGCTCGGGCTGCCCAATGCCGGAAAATCCACGCTCATTTCACGCATTTCCGCCGCGCGCCCAAAGATTGCCGATTATCCGTTCACTACGCTCGAGCCGCATCTCGGAGTCGTATCCGCTGACGGCTCCCGTCCCGGCCTCGGACGCAGCTTTGTAGTCGCCGATTTGCCCGGGCTGATTGAAGGCGCGCATATGGGCGCTGGGCTGGGAACACGTTTCCTCCGTCACATCGAACGCACGCGTCTGCTGGCCCACCTGGTGGATGTGAGCGGCGCAACGTCCGGTGACCCCGTCCACGATTTTGAGGTCGTGCGCCGCGAACTGCTCGCTACGAGCGCGTCGCTAGGGGAAAAACCATTCCTCGTGGTGGCCACCAAGCTGGACGCCGTCACGGACCGCGGACCGCTCCAAGCCCTTCGCGCCCACTGCACCTCGCACTCCTACCCGTTCTACGCCATTTCCTCCGCCACAGGCGAAGGCATTCAGACCCTTGTCCGCGCTATGGCTGATGCGCTTGATGCCATACCGCGGCCCGAGCACGTTGATGCCATGCAGAATTCCGAAACCCACGCGCCGAGCTCCGTCAACTCCGGAGGACAGATCGCGTGACCTCGGCGTTTTCTTCGCCGCCGCTTGGGATGAAATCGCTGGCGCTGTTCGGCGGAACCTTCGACCCGGTGCATCGCGGGCATCTGGCAGCGGCATGCGCTGCGCGGGACCGCTTCGGGCTGGAGGCAGTGCATTTTGTAGTGGCCGGAAGGCCGCCCCATAAATCGAGCGTCCCGCTCAGTCCTTATCCGCATCGGTGCGCGATGGTCGCGCTGGCCTGCGCCGGCCAGGCTCATTTGAGCCTGTCGCTCGCCGAGGCCGGCCCGGATTATTCCGGCAGCGCCACTGCCTATTCAATCGATCTCATTCGCGCTCACCGGAAACGGCTGCCGCGCTCAGCGCATCTGTATTTTTTGGTCGGTGTGGACGCCTTTCTGAATATCGGAAACTGGCGCGAGTCAGAAGCGTTGCTGGACGCTTGCGACTTCATTGTTGTGAGCCGTCCCGGTTTTCGCCTGGAAACGCTGCGGGCCGTGCTTCCCGCAGGCATACTCGCCGCAGAATCCTCGCTGCGGCGATCGATCCCCCGTGGAAGCCTGCGGCTGCGGCGCTCGACGCTGCATGTGATTCCGAGCGTCCACGTGGACGTTTCCTCGACTGTCATCCGCAGCCGCCTAGCGCGTGGCCTCTCCATCCGTTCACTCGTCCCTCGGGGCGTGGAGGATTACATTTGCAAACAGGCTCTCTACCGTTAATCGAGCGATACCCGGAGCTCCGCGCCGCTGTTGCCGCCGCGCAGGACCGGAAAGCCGCTGGCATCACGCTGCTGGATCTCTCCGGACTCGGCGCGTTTACCGGCGCATTCCTCATCTGCACAGGCTTCAGCCAGCGTCAGGTTCAGGCAATTGCAGACTCTATTGAGGAGGTGTTGGCTCGCGCGGGGGCGCACCCGTTGCACCGCGAAGGCTACAACTCGGCGGAATGGATCCTCCTCGATTACGGCAGGTTTGTGGTTCACGTTTTTGCCGAGCGGGCGCGCCTCTTCTACGATATCGAAAGGCTGTGGCGCAAGGCCGTGCGCGTCGACTTCCCCGACTTGCCCGCGGCCCGCGACGAATCCGGGGCTGCCTCCGCATGAGCGAGCCTCGCGTCGACTGGATTGCCGTGGACCCTGCCTCCCAACGGGTCCTCGAGCTCGCCGAACGCGTGGCCTCCGCAGCAACCAATCTGCTCATCACGGGCGAGAGCGGGACGGGAAAGGACCAGCTCGCACGCTACATCCACGAACGGGGCGCCCGCCGCGAGGCACCATACCAGAAAATCGACTGCGCCAGCCTGCCTCCGGACCTCGTCGAATCGGAGCTGTTCGGCCACGAGCGCGGGGCATTCACGGGCGCCACGGAGACGAAGCGTGGCCGGCTGGAGCTCGCCGGTCGCGGCACGCTGGTGCTCGACGAGGTCGCCGCGCTTAGCCTGGGCGTGCAGGCCAAACTGTTGCGCGTGCTCGAAGAGCGCCGCTTCGAACATCTCGGAGGCACCGAAGTGCTGCGCATGGAGGCGCGAATCATCGCTCTCACCAATTCAAATTTGGAACGTGCCGTCGCCGAGCACCGCTTCCGGGAAGATCTCTTTTTTCGCCTAAACGTACTTGCCATCGAGGTGCCGCCCTTGCGCCAGCGCCCCGCTGACATCGCCCCGCTCGCCGCTCATCTCCTCCAACGGCTCGGCCCGGTACACGGCCGCCCGGAAGCCCGCCTGGACCCGGAAGCGCAGACCGCGATTGCCGCGTACGCTTGGCCCGGTAATGTGCGGGAACTGAAAAATACGCTCGAACGCGCCCTCGTATTCGCCGAGCACGACGCTCTCGGAATCGGAGACCTGCCGGATTCCATCCGCGCCGCAGGACGTCCGGGCGCTACGCCAAGCCATCTCCGCTCTCTCGAACAACTCGAAAAAGAAGCGATCGCCGCCACGCTGGAAGCAACGCGCTACAAAATGTCGCGGACCGCGCAAATTCTCGGGATCAGCCGAAAGACTCTGCTCGAAAAACGCAAAAAGTACGGCCTGCTGTGAGCTTTGTCATTCATTTCGCTTTCCTCGGCCGCACCCGCCGGCCGGAATGCCGCGCGCTGTTCGAGGACTACGCCGGACGGATCCGGCGTTGTGCAG
>DASPSB010000212.1:0-6614 GCA_035624135.1 Candidatus Acidiferrales bacterium
GGCAAAGAAGAATCCATTTACGGAGGGCGCAAAGGTGATCGGCGCTGTGATTGGCAGTGCGGAAAGCGGTGCGCGGTCTGCCGCCGATGCCGCGGAAAGTGCCGCACGCACCGCCGCGGAAGCGGCGCAGGAAGGCATCGAACGGGCGAAGCAGGGAATCTCCCAGCTCAACAAGACGGTGAGCTCGCTCGAGAAGGACTTGAAAAAGCTGCAGAAGAAGATCAAGAAATCCTTTCGCTAGGGCCCTTCGCCCAAAGAAGGGCCTGAGAGGCGCGAAGCGCCGTTCTCGCCCGCAGGAACCCAGCCTAGTGAGGCGCGCCCGCGCGAAGCCGCGATAGGACGGATTGTATCCATCACGGGCTGCCTTCCGTAGATTCGGGAGGGCGCGGCACCTCTAGGAGACCGATGTCCATCAGTTCCGCCGTTCGCACGCACGCCCCGCTGGACATTGGGTGGGTGCGCTCGCAATTTCCTTCGCTGCGGCTGACGATCAACGGGCATCCCGCCGCGTTTCTGGACGCGCCCGCAGGCACCCAAGTACCGCAGCAGGTGATCGATGCGGTGCGCGACTACCTGCTGAACGACAACGCGAACACCGCAGGCTCGTTCCTCACCAGCCGGCGGACAGACGCGATGCTGGTCGCGGCGCACCAAGCCATGGCAGATTTTCTGGGCTGCGAGCGCGACGAGGTATTTTTCGGCCAGAACATGACCACGCTGACGTTCGCGTTTGCCCGCGCGATCGGCCGCGAACTGAAACCCGGCGATGAGATCGTTACCACCACGCTCGATCACGACGCCAACGTGGCGCCCTGGCGCGCACTCGAAGAGAACGGCGTGGTGGTGCGCCAGGCGGACATCCGTCCCGAGGACTGCACGCTGAACATGGACGACCTCCAGCAGAAAATCACCGGACGCACAAAGCTCGTCGCCGCCGGCTATGCCGCCAACGCCGTGGGCACGATCAATAACGTCGCGGAAATCGTGAGGCTGGCGCGCCATGCGGGAGCGATGTGTTTTATCGACGCGGTGCACTACGCGCCGCACGGGCCAATTGACGTGCGCGCGCTGGATTGCGATTTTCTGGCTTGCTCGCCCTACAAATTCTTCGGCCCGCACCAGGGCGTGATGTACGGCAAGCGCGAGCACCTCAAGCGGCTGCGTGCGTACAAGGTGCGTCCCGCGCCGGAATACCTGCCCGACCGCTGGGAGACGGGCACGCTCAGCCACGAAGGGATCGCCGGCGTGGCCGCGGCCGTGGACTACATTGCCAGCATCGGCCGGCGCGCCGTTCCGAATCTTCCGGAGACGCCGGGAGCGGGGCGGCGCGAAGCGGTTCTGGCCGCGTATCGTGTGGTACGCGAATACGAAGGCGGGCTGACGCGGAAAATGATCACGGGGCTACTCGAAATTCCCGGGCTGACGTTCTACGGCATTTCCGATCCGGCGCGATTCGACTGGCGCGTTCCCACCGTGGCCATCCGCCTGGCGCGCGCGAAGCCGTCAAAGATCGCTTCGTTTCTCGGTGATCGCGGCATTTTTACCTGGGATGGAAACTATTACGCCATCCATCTGACCGAGCGGCTGGGCCTGGAGAGCGACGGCGGGCTGCTGCGCATCGGGTTGGTGCACTACAACACCGCGGAAGAAGTGGAGCGGCTGCTGGCCGCGCTCGGTGAACTGGCGACGCGCTGACCGGCTCAAAAGCGCGGCGATGACAGGCTGCGTCATTGGATTGACGCGTGCGCGCGCGCGTCCTAAGATTTCCGGCCTCATTCTGGAGAACACCTCATGATTCGAAAACTCGCGCTACTGGCCGCCTGGGGTTTGCTGGTCAACAGCAGCATCTACGCTCAGGAGCAACCCGCTCCGAAACGGCGCGGCAGGCCGCCGAAGGCCGTGGCAGCACCCGCCGCGGAAACCAAAGCTGCGGCTGCGGAATTTCCATCGGGGCCGCAGCTCGACAGCGTCAAGATGCACGCGCTCAAACCGCGGTCCATTGGGCCGGCCATCATGGGCGGGCGAGTTTCCGACATTGCCTACGACCCCAAAGAGACAGCGACGTTCTATATCGCACTGGGCACCGGCGGTCTGATGAAAACGACGGACAATGGCTCGACATTCGATGGCGTGTTCGAAAAGGAGCCGGTAGCGGCGATCGGAGCTGTGGCCGTTGCGCCATCCGACTCGAAGGTAGTGTGGGTTGGCACAGGCGAAGCGAACGACCGCAACAGCGAGAGCTGGGGAGTCGGCGTGTACCGCTCGGCGGACGGCGGCGACACGTGGACCCGCGTGGGGCTGGAGAATAGCCGCATGATCGCGCGGATCGTCGTGCATCCCACGGATCCAAACACCGCGTGGGTCGCAGCAATGGGCGATATGTGGACGTTTGGCGGCGAACGAGGCCTCTACAAGACAACCGATGGTGGAAAATCCTGGACGCTCCTGCTGGCAGCGCCCGCGCCGTACGACGACCGCACTGGCTGCGGCGACGTGACCTTAGACCCCGCCAATCCTAATACGATTTATGCCGTCCTCTATGATCGCCAGCGGACCCCATGGTCGTTTGTAAGCGGGCCGGAGCTGTCGGACGGCAAAGACATCGGAGGGATCTATAAGAGCACGGACGGCGGCGCCACATGGACGAAACTGGAAAAGGGCCTGCCGGGACGCACGGGCCGTATCGGGCTGGCGGTTTACGCGAAGAACCCGAAGATCGTGTATGCCGTGGTGAGCAGCGACGAAGGCGGCACAGCCGACATCCACGACATTGTGAGCAAACGCGGCGGCGTGTTCCGTTCCGAGGACGGCGGCGAGACTTGGACGCGGCAGAGCGACGTGGATCCGCGCCCGTTCTACTTCAGTCAGATCCGCGTGGACCCCGCGAACGACCAGCGCGTCTACGTGCTGGGCTTCGCGCTGCTCGTTTCCGAGGACGGCGGAAAGACGTGGCGCGAAGATCTGGGGCAGAAGCTGCATCCGGACCTGCACGCGTTGGCCATCGACCCGCGCAATCCAAAGCGGCTGCTGTTGGGCACCGACGGCGGCGCCTACCAGACGTTCAACGGCGGACAGGTGTGGGAGCACCTGAACCGGATGGCTGCGGGCGAGTTCTACCGCATTAACGTGGACATGAGCACTCCCTACCGCGTCTGCGGCGGCTTGCAGGACAACGAAAACTGGGTGGGTCCGAGCCGCACGTACACCGGCACCGGAATCTCGAACCAGGACTGGCAATCACTCGGCGGCGGCGACGGATTTTACTGCGCGTTCGATGGGGAAAATCCGAGCGTACTCTACACGGAATCGCAGCAGGGCTTTATCCACCGCATCGATCTCTCAAACGGACAAGTGAAGGTGCTGCGGCCGGAGGCGGCGGAGGGCCAGGCTTCATTCCGCTTTCACTGGAATACACCGCTGATTCCCAGCCGGCACTCCAAAGACGTGCTCTATCTCGCCGGAAACCGCGTGTTCAAACTGACGTTGCGCGGCGAACTGTGGCAGCTCATCAGCCCCGACCTTTCCACGCAAGAACTTGCCAAAATGCAGGCAGCCGGGAGCGGCGCGGAGAATTATGGCGTGGTGTATTCGCTCACCGAATCGTCGGTGAAGGCCGGATTGCTGTGGGCCGCGACCGACGACGGAAAAGTGTGGGTAACGCAAGATGAAGGCGTGCACTGGACGGATCTAACTTCCAATCTGCCAGCGGAGACGCACGGACAATGGATGAGCCGCATCGAAGCGGGTTGGCAGGATGCAGGCGTCGCCTATCTCGCCGTGGACGCGCACCGCACGGGTAACTTCGCGCCACTGGCTTACCGCACGGCCGACGGCGGCAAGACGTGGGAGAAGATTTCGTCTGATCTGCCGGGCCCGGGTCCGGTGAAGGTGGTGCGCGAGGACCCGAAGAATCCCAATCTTCTATTTGCGGGCTCGGAATTCGGCCTGTTCGTCAGCTTCAATCGCGGCGGGCACTGGGTGAAATTCGCCGGCCTGCCAACGGTGGCCGTGGACGACATCCTGGTGCATCCACGCGAGCGTGATCTGGTGGTGGCCACACACGGCCGCAGCATATACATAGTTGACGACATCCGTCCGCTCGAGGAAATGACCACGGATGTGGAAGCGAAGGAAATTTACCTGTTCCCGCCGCGCGCGGGACTCGGCCGCCATCTGCTTCCCAGCTTTGCCGACTGGGGCGGCAAGGCCTATTTTCAGGGCGAAAACCCGCCGGAGGGAATCCTGCTGACTTTCTACGTGAAGGAACTCAACGGCGAGACGGCGAACGTGAAGATCACCAACGCGGAAGGCCAGACCGTCGCAAAAATGAAAGTCACGCCCACACCGGGCCTGAACCGGATCAGTTGGGACTTGAAACCTTCGCGGGAACTGATGAACGAGTATGGCGGAAGAGGTGCTAAGTTCGTGCCGGCGGGCGACTACACGGTGGCCATCAGTTACGGCCAAGCCAAGACGACGCAGACGGTGCACGTGGAAATCGCGCCGGGCGTCGAAACGCGTTGAAACACCGGCTCGACGCCTTCGACTGCGCCCGGCACGGGCCCGCGGTAGTAGTTGCGGCCGGAGCTCACACCGTGACCGGATTGGGCTTCGAGGGATCGATCGAAAGCTCTTTGAACGCGCGCTGAATGGTTGCGGAGTCCAACTGCCCCTCGCGGTGGAGTTCGACGAGAGCCGCCAGGGCGATTGACGGGGCATCGACCTCAAAAAAGTGGCGCAGGGCGGCACGAGTATCGCTGCGGCCGAACCCGTCAGTGCCTAGGCACACCGGCTGCCGCGGCATCCATTTTGCGACCATCAGCGGCAGCGCCTTCAGGTAATCGCTGGCCGCGATAATGGGCCCGGGCGCGCCGGCGAGAGCCGAGGTAACGTAAGGCACGCGCGGCTTCGCGGTGGGATGCAGCAGGTTCTCGCGATCGGCATCCATGGCGTCGCGGTAGAGCTCCTTGTAGCTGGTTACGCTCCAGACGTCCGCGGCCACGCCGAACCGTTGCGCGAGCAACTCCTGCGCCCTCAGCGCTTCCGTCAGAATGGCCCCGCTCCCCAGCAATTGCGCGCGCAATTTGGTTTTCTTGGCCGCGGCCGCAGCCACGCGGTACATCCCGCGCAAGATTCCCTCGCGCGAGCCGGCGGGCATGGCCGGCATGATGTACGGTTCGTTCATCACTGTGACGTAATAGAAGATGCGTTCGCCGTCGTGGTACATCCGGCGGATGCCGTCCTGGAGGATCGTAGCGATTTCGTAAGCGAAAGCGGGATCGTAGGCGCGCAGGTTGGGCACCGGAAGCGCCAAGACATGACTGTTGCCGTCCTGATGCTGCAGACCCTCACCGGCCAGCGTGGTGCGACCCGAGGTGCCGCCCAGCAGGAAGCCGCGCGCGCTCATGTCTGCCGCGGCCCATACCAGATCGCCGATGCGCTGAAGACCGAACATCGAATAGAAAATGAAAAACGGAATGGTATTGATTCCGTGTGTGGAGTACGCGGTGCCAGCGGCAGCAAATGAACAGACCGAGCCAGCTTCCGTGATGCCTTCCTCCAGAATTTGCCCGTCGGCCGCTTCCTTGTAATAGAGCAGCGTGTGAACGTCCACGGGCTCGTACTTCTGGCCGCCGTGCGCGTAGATGCCGACCTGGCGGAAGAGCGATTCCATCCCAAATGTGCGCGCCTCGTCCGGAACGATGGGCACGACGAGCTTGCCGATTTCCGGATCGCGCATCAACTTGCGCAGCATGCCCACGAACGCCATGGTGGTCGAAACTTCGCGGCCCTCGCTGCCCAGCTCGAATTCCCTCAACAGCTCGCCAAGTTCGGCTTTGACCGGCGGGGCGAGCACGGAGCGCTGCGGCACGAACCCACCCAGCTCCTGGCGGCGCGCGCGCAGGTATTGCATCTCCGGACTGTTCTCCGGCGGGCGGTAGAAAGGCGCTTCGGCCACGTCCTCGTCGCGGATGGGGATGCCGAATCGCGAGCGGAATTCGCGCAGCTCATCTTCGTTCAGTTTTTTCTGTTGGTGCGTGATATTGCGTCCTTCGCCCGCTTCGCCGAGCCCGTAGCCTTTGATCGTTCGCGCGAGGATCACCGTGGGCGAGCCCTGGTGCTCCACGGCAGCCTTGTAGGCAGCATGAACCTTCCGCGGATCGTGACCGCCCAGGCGAAGGCGGCGAATCTGCTCGTCGGAGAGATGCTCGACCAGCTTCAGCAGGCGCGGATCGGCGCCGAAAAAGTGCTGCCGCGTGTACGATCCGGGCGCCACCACATACTTCTGGTAATCCCCATCCACCGCCTCGCCCATGCGCTGGACAAGCACGCCTTCGGTATCGTGCTCGAGCAGGGGATCCCAATCGCTCCCCCAGAGCACTTTGACCACGTTCCAGCCGGCGCCGCGGAAAATGGCTTCCAGTTCCTGGATGATCTTCCCGTTGCCGCGCACCGGGCCGTCCAGGCGCTGGAGGTTGCAGTTGACCACGAAGATGAGGTTGTCAAGCTGCTCGCGGGAGGCCAGGGTGATGGCCCCGAGGGCCTCGGGCTCGTCCGTTTCCCCATCGCCGAGGAAGGCCCACACCTTCGTGTCCGAGCGCGGCTTCAGGCCG
>DASPSB010000213.1:0-15206 GCA_035624135.1 Candidatus Acidiferrales bacterium
GCGCGCCGGCAAGGTGGGCATTATCCTCGGCGTTCAGGATTCCGACCATTTTCGCACCGTGGACGATGTGGACTTCTTCTATGGTCTGGGCCAGCGCGTCTCGCAGCTCACCTACAATTCGCGGAACCTCATCGCCAGCGGTTCCACTGAGCGCAACGACAGCGGCCTGAGCGATTACGGCGTGAGCGTGGTCGAGCGCATGAACCGGCTGGGCATGGCTGTGGACGTGTCGCACTGCGGCGACGTCACCACGCTCGACGCCTGTGGTATCTCCAAACGGCCCGTGCTCATCACGCATGCCAATTGCCGCGCCCTGAATCCGCATCCGCGTTGCAAAACCGATGAGGCCATCCGCAAGATCGCCTCGACCGGCGGCGTCATGGGCATCACTGGCGTGCGCCCCTTCGTCACCGCCAAGGAACCGACGACGATTGAAAACGTGCTGGACCATTACGACCACGTCGCCAAGCTCGCCGGCGTCGAGCATCTGGGCGTGGGCAGCGACATCGGCCTTGACGGATACGACGCCTTGCCCGAGTCCATTCGCAAGAGGCTCCATGCCGGCTACAAAGCGAGCTACGGTTTCCGGGAGAAGGACGACATTGAGGGGCTGGATCACCCGAAGCGTACCTACGACCTGACCGAGGGCCTCATTCGCCGTGGCTACTCGGACACCGACATCGCGCTGATTTTGGGCGGTAATTTTCAGCGTGTGCTCGCGCAAATCTGGAGCGCTACGGACCAGGCCAAGGCAGCGTAACGGATTGCTGCTCAGCCACGATCAGCAATATCCGTCCACGAGTTCATCCGCTGCGCCGCGTCCTTTTCCCGGCTGTGATTGAGCTGTGCTATCCTGAATCAGTTGCCGCAGTCGTCGGGGCGTGGCTCAGCCTGGCTAGAGCGCCTGGTTCGGGACCAGGAGGTCGGTGGTTCAAATCCACTCGCCCCGACCATTTATTTTGGGTCCAGACCGGACACTTGGGCTAGAGAACGTACCGGCCACATATCGCGGCATGGTCACTCCTCCCCTCAGGCGAAGAAATGTTACCCAGGTGTCGGGTTCGTACTGCCCCTTATGTCTCAGGCCGCTCAATTTTTCCAATTTAGGCGCCTGCTCGACTCACGATTCTTCTCGCTCTTCAAGTTCGAGAATCTCGGTCTGCTATCCGTCCGCTGAACGCACTCTCGAGTCTTGCGTGCGTCCTTTCCAGAGTGCGCCGCGGCCGCGCCAGTACTGCACCGCGGAGTGGACCGTCGCGCCCATATAGAAAACTGCCACCGCAGGCAGCAGCGGCGCCCAGAGTGGCGAGCGGCCGTAGTAACGCAACGTGGGCCAGTAAGCCACTGACATCAGCACCCACGCGCCCGCGCCCCACAAGGCCGGCCAGCCGCCAGCGGCCACGAGCAAGGGTGGGGCAAGAAAGGTCAGCGTAATTCCGAACAATGTGGCCACCAGCAGTACCGTGGAATGGCGAAGCTGGAAGAAGGCCGTCCTAGAAATCATTCCGCCGAGGTCGCGCCAGCCGGAGTACCTGCGCAGGCTGTGCGTTTCCTCTGCCGGTCCGAGCCAAATGGCCCCGCGTCGTTTTATGGCATGAGCCAGGGCGCAATCGTCAATCAATTCGGTGCGTATGGCGGTCATCCCACCGATGCGCGCCAGTGCCTCGCGCCGCACGAGCATGCAGCCTCCCGCCGCAGCGGCCGTCCTTCTTTTGTGCTGTGCCACCCATGCAGGTGGATACAGCATGAAGAAGAAAAAGACGAACGGCGGAATCAGCGCGCGCTCCGCCCAGGCCGTGCAAGAGAGGCGGGCCATGAGCGAGACAAGGTCGTAGCCAGCGGCTTCTGCTTGGCCCACAAGTTCGGTCAATACTCGCGGGCCATGCTCGATGTCGGCGTCGGTCAACAGAAAATAGTCCGCGGCGAATGACTCCGCAGCGCGCAGCCCCTCGGCCTGCGCCCAGACTTTCCCTGTCCAGCCAGTGGGCAGGGGCCGCGCCCGTACGATAGTTAGGCGAGGCTCTGCGCCCGTCACTTCCGCTGCGCGTTGGGCCGACCCCACAGTCGCGTCAGTGCTGTCGTCGTCCACGAGAAATACGTGAAAGCGTCCATCAAATTCCTGCGCCAGCAGGGAACGGACGGCCCGGCCCACGACGTCGGCTTCGTTTCGCGCGGGAACCACGGCTGCGACGGACCGTGCGGAAATCCTTCCTTTCGCTGCCTCTGCACGGTCGAGTCGAATCCTCCAGAAGCCCCCGCGGAAGGCGAGCAGGTACAGCCAAATGGCCACCGATACGAGTCCCGCAGCCTCGCCAATCATCGAGACGCCTCGCTTAGGACTGTAACGCCATTGGGCGAAACTGGACTAAACGAAACTAGGGCCTCAGGCATCTTTATTAGAGAATAAGCGCAAGGAAGGCGGCCGAAGACAATCGGGAAGGCGGATCATGCTCATCAAGAAACGCAGCGATATCCGGAGCTCAGAGATCACCTCGAAGAGCGTGTATCTGAATCGCCGCAAATTCCTCGAGGGGGCGGCGGCTGCGGGGGCGGTCGCGCTGGCGGGCCGCGCCGCTGGTGAGTTGCTGGTGCCGGCAAGGGCGTGGGCCGATGGGGCGAAATTGAACGTGACGGTGAAGAGCCCGTTCAGCACCACCGAGAAGATGAATTCGCTCGACGAGGTGACGCACTATAACAACTACTACGAGTTCGGCACGGACAAATACAGCCCGGCAAAGAACGCGCAGGCGCTGCGCACGCGGCCGTGGAAAGTGGTGGTGGATGGCGAGGTGCTGAAGCCGAAGTCGTTCGACATCGACGACCTGCTGAAGCTGGCTCCGATGGAAGAACGGATCTACCGCCATCGGTGCGTGGAGGGCTGGTCTATCGTGGTGCCCTGGAACGGCTATTCGCTCTCCACGCTCATCAACGCGGTGCAGCCGACGTCGAAAGCCAAATACGTGCAGTTCCTAACGGCGCTCGACAAGCAGAGCATGATCGGCGCGCGCCAACCCATCCTCGATTGGCCATATTCGGAGGGGCTGCGGCTGGATGAGGCCATGCATCCGCTCACGCTGCTGTGCTTCGGGATGTACGGCGAGGAGTTGCCGAAGCAGAACGGCGCACCGGTGCGCACGGTGATCCCGTGGAAATATGGGTTCAAGTGCTGCAAATCGATCGCGCACATCCGGTTCGTGCAGTCACAACCGCCCACGGCCTGGAGTACGGAAGCGCCGAAGGAGTATGGCTTCTACTCGAACGTGAACCCAAGCGTGGACCATCCGCGCTGGAGCCAGGCCACGGAACGGCGGCTCGGCGAGATCTTCAAGCGCAAGACGCTGATGTTCAACGGCTACGACGATGTGGCCAGCCTGTATAGCGGCATGGATTTGCGCAAGTATTACTGAGCGGCGACAGAGGGAATGTCCGCCGACCGATTTATCCGCTGCTCGAAGCCCGCTGTTTTTCTCGCCTGCCTCGCCCCCATGGGTCTGCTGGCCCGGAAGGGACTCGCCAACCATCTCGGCGCGAATCCGAATCTTAGGTGGTCCCCACTGGCCATTCTTACCCCCGGCCACCAATGAGGTGAAGGCAGGGCGAGGCTAAAAATGGGCCTTCTTTGAAAACCAAGCTGCCCGTGCCTCAGCTTGGGGATGCCCGAGCCTTGGATTAAGATAGAGAAGGAACACGCGGGTGGCGGACTGCTCCCGAACTGATTGCGAAGCAGGCCCTGCGGTTGCCAAGCAGTAACACCTACCCTCGCCTGCGGCCTCGGCGCCGTCCGGTCGAGGAAACTTTCGGAGGCTGCGCGGCGTATTAGAAAGTGCGCCCAGAAATGAGCGGTGTCCCCGGTGACGGGCGGAGCTTGGAACGGGGATGAGACCGGATGAGAAATCATGAAGACCTGGAAAAAGATTCTGCTCGGGGTGGGTGGCTTGTTTGTCCTGCTCATTGCGGTGAGCGTGTTTCGGTACGAGACCACCAAGGACGTGGTGACTGTGCAAACGGCCAAAGTCGGGCACGAGGACTTGATTTCCATTGTCAGCGCCTCGGGGCAAATCAAGCCGCGCACCTACACAAACGTCCTGGGTGAAGGTTTCGGCAAGATCAAGGAAATCGTGGTCAAAGAGGGCGACCACGTGAAGCGCGGCGACATTCTGCTGCGGCTGGAGGACATCCAGCCCGGCGCCGATGTGGATGCCCAGCGAGCGGCCATCCGTTCTGCCGAAGATGGCGTGCATTCGGCGGAGGCCAACTACCGCTCGGCGCAGGCGACCGTCGCCCAGCGCCAGGCCGATTACGAGCACGCCAAACTGGATTTCGACCGCGGGGATCAACTGTTGAAGGGCGGGCTGATTCCCAAGCAGGACTACGACACGCGAAAGGCCACATTCGACGGCGCCAAGGCGGCCCTGGAAGCCGCCAAAGCGCAGGTGCAGCAGGCCAAGAGCGATCTCGAGCGCCAGCGCGGCACCCTCGATCAGAACAAGGCCACACTGACGCGGCTCAGCGACGTGCTCCGCAAGACCACCTATGTCGCACCCATTGACGGGATTGTCAGCTTCATCGCCGTTCGTGTGGGCGAAAACGTGGTCCCCGGAATCCAGAACGCTACCGGCAGCTACCTGATGACCATCTCGGACATGTCCGTGGTCACCGCGGAAGTGATGGCCGACGAGACCGATATCGTCAATGTTCATCCCGGCCAGGTGGCCGACGTCACCATTGACGCCATCCCCGGCAAAACCTTCAAGGGACACGTTACCGAGATGGGCGACCAGGCCATCATTCGCTCCTCCGGTTTGGCCACCACGCAGACCACGGCCAGCAATCAGGAAGCGAAGGATTTCAAGGTGGTGGTCACGCTCGATAATCCGCCTGACAACATTCGTCCAGGACTCTCAACCACAGCGAAGATTCAGACCGCCCAGGAAAAAGCTGCGCTCGCCATTCCTCTCCAGTCGCTTGCGCTCCGCACCCGCAAGGACCTCGACGAGGCTCAGAAAGCGGCGGAAAAGAAAGCCAAAGCCGATACTTCCGGTAGCGTGGTGCTCGCCGCTGCCAAGCCGCTTCTTCCCGGCTCGGATCCGAAAAAGGAAGAGATTCAGGGCGTTTTCGTCGTGCGCAATGGAAAAGTCCAGTTCGTCCAGGTGGACACCGGCATCACCGGAATCACCGACATCCAGGTAAAATTCGGCTTGAAGGAAGGCGACGAGATCGTCACCGGAAGTTACAAGGCGTTGCGCTCGCTCAAGCCCGGCGACCGCGTCAAGGTGGACAACGAAGCGCCCAAGATGACGGAAGAGAAGTCCTGAGCCCGCTCCGCGGGACTTGGAGAAGCCCGGCAACCTATGCCCGTCGAGGCCGCTGCAACGGATCAGACTGCCATCCGCCAGGACCTGGTGGATCGCGGTACCGTCATCTTCACCGAAGCACTCACCAAGACCTATCAGATGGGCTCCGAGCACGTGTACGCCCTGTGCGGCGTGGATTTGGAAATCAAGCGCGGCGAATATGTCGCCATCATGGGGCCATCCGGCTCCGGCAAATCCACGCTGATGAATCTGATCGGCTGCTTGGACTCGCCCACCTCCGGCAGGTACTGGTTGGCGGGCCGGCTGGTCAGCTCGCTCGACGACGACCAGCTCGCCTTCATCCGTAACAAGGAGATCGGATTCGTCTTTCAGACCTTCAACCTGCTGGCCCGCGCCACTTCGCTCCACAACGTCGAACTGCCGCTGATCTACAACGGAACGCCCGCCGAGGAGCGCATGGAACGCGCCAAAGAAGCTCTGCGCATGGTGGATCTCGCCGACCGCATGACCCACAAGCCCAATGAGCTTTCCGGCGGCCAGCGCCAGCGCGTGGCCGTCGCCCGCGCCCTGGTGAATCGGCCGTCCATCCTGCTGGCCGACGAGCCCACCGGAAACCTCGACTCCAAGACCGGCGCGGAAATCATGGCCCTGTTCGAAAAACTCCACGAACAGAACAACACCATCATCCTCGTCACTCACGAGCAGGACATCGCCGCGCACGCCCATCGCGTGATCCTGATTCGCGACGGCCGCATCCACTCCGACGAAGTCACGCGCAACTAATTTCCACTGCCCCGGCACAGCCTCCTCTGCGCCGCAAATTCCGGCGCCCTGCTATACTCTGGCCCGGACGGCATCCTGCTCCCGAGCCGCGAAGCCTGCTAACGGGTCACGGGGAGCCTGAGCCGCGAGACGACTCCAACGACTAATGGCTCATGAGCAGCTTCTATTTCCTGGTGTAGCCAGTCAGGGTGGCGCGCTTGCCGCGAGCGGCGTTCTGCCTTCCCAAGTCATCCGCAATTTGATTGCTTCCGGCCACATCGTCCCCCGCAAAGAACTCAAAGCTCCGATCTCCGAGGACCAGATCCAACCCGCCAGTATCGACCTCCGCCTCGGCGAGGTGGCGTATCGCGTCCGCGCCAGCTTTCTTCCCGGCAGATCGTTCACGGTCCAAAAGAAAATCCAGGACCTGAAGATGTCCGAGGTGGACCTGACGCGGCCCGCCGTCTTCGAAAAAAATTGCGTGTACATTGTCCCGCTGGCCGAGGAGCTTTTCCTCCCTGACGAAATCTCCGCAAAGTGCAATCCCAAGAGCACCACAGGGCGGTTGGACATCTTTACCCGCCTCATCACCGACTACGGCGAGGATTTCGAGTGGGTCCGCAACGGCTATCGCGGCCCCCTTTATGCCGAGGTCGTTCCGCGCACCTTCAGCGTCGTGCTGTCGGCGGGGATGAAGCTCAGCCAGATGCGCTTCCTTCTCGGCGACCCCTCGTCCGATGACCGCAGCCTTAGGGCCCTCGACCGCCAGCACGGCCTCGTCTATTTATCCGAGGACAATCGCGCCGAAGCCGAAATCGAAGAGGGCCTCTGGATTCGCGTCAGCACACAGTCCGATTCGCCGGCGGACGTGGTGGCCTACAAAGCGCGCCACAACGCCCCGGTGATCGACCTGAGCAAAGTGAACTATTATGAGCCCGACGATTTCTGGGAGCTGATTTATCCCCCGCGAAGCGGTTCGCTCATTCTCGATCCTGGCGCGTTCTACATCATCGCGTCCAAGGAACGCGTGCGCGTCCCGCCCCAGTTCGCCGCGGAAATGGTCGCGCTGGAAACCTCGGTCGGCGAATTCCGGATCCATTACGCCGGCTTCTTCGATCCCGGCTTCGGTTTCGGTCTGAACGACGACATCAAGGGCACGCGCGCGGTTCTCGAGGTGCGCGCGCACGAAGTGCCCTTCCAGATTGAGGATGGCCAGGCCGTCGGCCGCCTGTATTACATGCACCTTCTTTCCGTGCCGGACAAGGTGTACGGCGCCACGATTGGCTCTTCGTACCAGGGCCAGGCGCTGGCCCTCAGCAAGCAGTTCAAAAGCACCGCTCGGCCAGCCCGCTAAGGCGGTTTCCAGTCCGAACGGCTAGTTGGCTCATTTCGCCACTTCCTGGAATGCCCCGCTTTGCGTTGTGCCCCGGGGGCACACCCTCTGAAAATTTCCGGCCGGGGTTTTCCTCTTTCCCGCTCTCCGCGTCGCCCCTGGAGGCTCCTGGCGCGTTTTTCTGTCGGCCGGTTTTTCACCCTTTCCGGCAGCTTCGTGCCATCGGCGGGAGAAGCTCGCCCGCGCTTTCGTCTCATGCGAGAATCCCCCGTCCATGCCCAACCCCAAAGTGCGCGCCATCGCCGCCTTCATCCGCATCGAGCACGCACGCTGGGAGCACGACTTCGCGCGCACGCTTGAAAAACTCCGCGCCGCCCGCGACCTGGTTGAATCCCGCAGCTATTCCGTGGAATCCATCCGCATCTGCACGCAGCCGTTTCCGGATTGGCTGCGCGGCATCCCGCGCCCGCAGGCCCTTGCCACGCTTCGAACGATGGACGATCTCGCTGTGGCCACTCCCTTCGAACTCTCCATCGGCCCGGCCATGCGCTGCGATGGCGACGATCCCGCGATGGCCGAACTGCTCGCTGAAGCACTCGAAACGGCGTTTCTTCTCCAGGCCAATCTGCTGATCGCCGCGAACGATGCCGCCCACCCGCGCGCCATGCGCGCCGCCGCGGAAACCGTTCTGCACGCGGCCGCGAAAAGCGCCCGCAGCCAGGGTCCCTTCAATTTCACCGCGCTCGCCTGCGTGCCGCAGAATTCGCCGTTCTTCCCAGGCGCCTGGCACGACGGGCCCGGCAACGGATTCGCGATCGGCCTCGAAACTGCCGGCGTGGTCGAGGGAGTGTTGCGTGAGTTTCGCCCGGATGCGCAGGGCGCGCGCCAGGAACTGATCGCCGCGCTCGCCGTTCACGCACGCGCCATGAGCGATGCCGCGCGCGACATCGAACGCTCGACCGGCTGGCGCTATCTCGGCTTCGATCCCACGCCCGCCCCGCTGCACGAAGTCTCCATCGGCGCGGCCATCGAAGCCTTCACCGGCGAGCGGTTCGGCACGCCGGGCACCCTGGCCGCGTGCGCGCTGGTAACGAGCGCGGTGCAGGCCGTGCCCGTCCAGCAAGTCGGCTACAGCGGCTTGATGCTTCCCGTGCTCGAAGATGCGCGCCTCGCGCAGCGCTGGAGCGAAGGGCTGCTTTCGCTCGATGCCCTGCTCGCCTATTCCGCCGTATGCGCCACCGGGCTCGACACGATTCCGCTTCCCGGCAGCGTCACTCTCGACCAGCTTGTGCGGATTTATCAGGACGTGGCGGCTCTGGCGCTGCGCTGGAAAAAACCGCTCGCCGCGCGCCTCATGCCGGTCATTGGGAAACAGCCAGGCGAGATGACGGAATTCTCTGATCCGTTCCTGACCAACGCGCGTTTGCAGCCACTCCCTTAGTCGCGCGGGAGGCCTGGCTACCGCACGGACCTCGGGTCCATCGTCAGCGGCTCTTCCAGCACGGAATCGACGTTCGATCCCACATGCAGGTTCACGTGCGAGCCGCTCATCGCCAGCATGGTCGCCAATCCGACTCCGCCGCCGATCATGGAGCCCACGACGCTCCCTTTTTGCGTCTTTGACATCGCCTGGCCGATCTCCGCGCCCACCAGCGCGAACCCGCTGATCATCGCAATCTGTTCCGGCGTCAGTCCGGAAAGCGCGGCCATCGGATTCGAGCCCACCGCCGCGGCGGAAGGTCCCTTCGGCCCGCCTACCGTTCCCAGCACTCTGCCCGAAATCGGCAGCCGCAGATCATTCGGCAGCACAATCGTCTTCAGGCGGATGGACAGGGTGGGGTTCGCCGTATTCACTCCGGGGTTGGTGGTCAGCACTCCCACCACGAGCGAGCGCGCCGGAATCACCACTCCACCCTCCGCGCGCACCGCGCTGCGCGTTCGCAGATACACCTTTGCGCCCTCGTGCGCCTGCGTCTCCTGCGGCGCGCGCACGATGGTCAATGCAATGTGCGTCCCGGCAGGAATGCTCACGACGTCGGGAATTTCTCCCACGTCGTCCATCTCCGGCTCGTTTTGCGGAGCCTGCGCCGGCGGCTCCTGCGAGTCTGCCGGCCGCCCGAATTGCTTCCACTGCGACTGTGCCCAGCCCGCGGGCACGCACATCAGGATCGCAATCAGCAGGGCCAATGATTTTTTCATCGCCGTCCTCCTCGAGCCGCGGCTGGGATTCGCGAGCTTCGGCCGATGCTAGGCGCGCTCGCTCGCTCCTCGCAAGCGCCACACGGCGCCTGGCGTGGTTTGGCGCGCTGTGGCGCATCGGCCCCGCGCAAAAATTGAAGCCACTGGATTCGGCAGGTAGAATCGCCTGGCTGCTCAGCCCGTGGTCAGCCCCTTGGTCACCCTGGAACAGGATGGGCGTCTCGACTCCTGGAAGGAGATTGCCGCCTTCCTTCGCCGCGGTGTGCGCACCGTCCAGCGCTGGGAAGCCACGGAAGGGCTGCCCGTCCATCGCCACCAGCACGCCAAACTGGGCTCCGTTTACGCGCTCAAATCGGAAGTCGCCGCCTGGTGGGAATCCCGCCAAGCCAGGCGCCGTGCCGCGCCCGCGCGCCTCCGGCCAATTGGGCGGCCTGCCGCGACGGGTGAGCGCAGAAGCCGCCTGCTGGTTCTGCCCTTCGCCAATTTGAGCGGCGACGCGAAACAGGACTATCTTTCCGACGGCCTCACGGAGGAGATGATCAACCGGCTGGCGCGGCTCGCTCCCGCGCATCTGGGAGTGATCGCCCGCACCACCGCGCTCTCCTACAAATCCGGCGCGAAGCCCGCCGACCAGATCGCCGCCGAGCTGGACCTCGATTACATCCTGGAAGGCAGCGTGCGCGCTTCGGGTGATCAAATCCGCGTTTCCGCCCAGCTCGTGGATGCGCGCGAGCACACCCACCTGTGGGCCGAGAATTACGACCGAAGTTTGAGCGACGTGCTCGAAGTCCAGGCCTCCCTTGCCGCTGCCATCGCCCGCGAAGTTCGTCTGGCCATCACTCCCGAATCGCGCGCCGCCCCCGGCCACCCGCCGGGGCGGGTTGACCCCGAGGCCTACCAGGCCTTCCTCATGGGCCGCTACCTCTTTAACAAGATGACGCCTGCATCGCTGGCGCAAAGCCTCGTATGGTTCGAACGCGCCGTCGCGAAAGATTCCTCACTCGTGCTCGCCCATGCCGGCATCGCGCAGGCTTATGGCCTGCTCGCCACCGTGCCGTTCGACGCATTGCCCCCGCGCGAAGCCATGCCTAAAGCCGCGGCCGCCGCGCGAAACGCGCTCTCACTCGATCCCTCACTTCCTGAAGCGCACGCCGCGCTCGGCCTCGTTCTGCATCACTACGAATGGAAGTGGGACGAGGCGGAACGCTCCTACCAGCGCGCGCTCGAGCTCAATCCCGATTACTCCGCGGCGCTGCTGCGTTACGCCTGGTTGTTGCTGGCCCGCGGGCGCGCCGCGGACGCGCTCGCGCGCATCTCCCGCGCCCAGCAGATCGCCGAGGAGCTCGACCCGCACCTGCTCGTCGCCATCCGCGCCACGCGCGCCGCCGCGCTCTACTACGCCCGCAATTTCGATGCCGCCATCGCCGAATGCCGCGCCGCGCTCGCGCTCGACAGGAACGACCTCCTCCTCCATTACATTCTCGGCTGCGCCCAACTGCGCAAAGGCGCACTGCGCGCCGGTCTCACCACTTTTATGGAGGCGAAGTCCGCCGGGCGGGACGTGCCCCTTGTGGCTGCGGGCGTGGGAATCGCCCAGGCCATTGCTGGACGGAAAAAGCATGCCGTCGTCATCCTCGAGCGTCTCGAGGAACAACGGAAGCAGCGCTACATCCCTGCCATCTACATTGGGATTCTGTGCGCGGCGTTGCGCGATTACGACCGCGCCTTCAAATGGCTCGACCGCGCCTTCGACGAGCGCGCCGACGGTCTCGTCCTGCTCAACGCCGACCCCATGGTCGACGGCATGCGCAACGAACCGCGCTTTCAGGTCTTCATCCGCCGCCTTGGCCTGGCGTAGTCCGCCCACGGCGGAAACGACGGACCATCAGTAAAGGCCGGAATTCACCAGCCTTTGAACCTCATCGTGAACGGAGAACCCCATTGTCCGATCGGCCTCGAATCGATTCCCCAGCGCGATTGCATGCATTTCCAGAGGGATTTCCTCATAGGATCCCCCGCTCAAAAATCCCATCACATAGAGCTCCGCGAACTTTGCGAGTCCCAACAGCTCGTATTGGACCGCGTGCACTAGCTCGTGGGAGAGGACGTCCGTCGTGATCGGTTCGTGGAACGCCACCACATCAACGAATGTGATCGCAGTCATCGCGCTGATATCGGGCAGCGAGCCCGCGCTAAAGCCCATGCCGTAGAGTTCACTGTAGAAAGGCGGGTTCTGTACTTTCTCACCCTGCAGCACGCGAGTGCGCACGGAATCCAGCGTCGCGCGACGGAAGAACCGGGAAAATTCAGCCCTCGATTCCGGCGCGAGTGGCTCAGCCGCTACGAGGTGCAGTTGTCTCTGGCCGCTGATATATGCCGCGATCTGATTGACGACCCACTTCACTTGGCCGTCGTCCAGGCTGGGAAGAGGCATAAACGCCTTTGCTGCAGGCGGCTCCGACCACCGAGTTGTGCCGCTGCAAACCCTACGCCGGAAGTTTTCTCGAAGGCATCAGATCCCACACCCGCCAGAACTCCTGCATCTCTGGCGGCGTGCCGAACGAGATGCGCGCGTAATTGGTGTACGGGGGAAACGGACGGCCGATCAGGACGTTGTTCTTTTTGAAATGGGCAATCACATCCTGCACCGGGCGGCCGGAGTCCAGCATGGCAAAATTGGTCTGCGATTCGATCACCGGAATCCCGCGTGCCTTTGCCTGGTTGTAAAACTCCTGGCGATCGTTGGCATTGCGCGCCGAGGCGTTGCGGACGTGCTCGGGATCGTTCCAGGCGGCCAGAGCCGCGCGCGCGGCCAGCAGGCTCATGGCCCAATCCACCTTCTGCGCCGCCAGCCGTTTCGCCGTGTTCAGCGTAGATACGGCGTAGCCAATGCGCATACCGGCCAGGCCATAGATCTTGGAAAATGTGCGCGTGACGATCAGTTGATCGCTCTCCACCGCACGGTCCAGGAAAGACGTGTAGGCTTCCGGGCCCGCGGTCACAAAATGATGGTAGGCCTCGTCCATCAGCACCGTATAGCCGCTCGGCAGTTTGCGCACAAACGATTCCAGCTCCGCGCGCGGCGTGAGCGTGGCCGTGGGATTGTTCGGATTGCAGATATAAACCAGGCCCTGACCCGTCCCTGCCCGCTCCAGCATGGCGCTCAAGTCGTGCGCGTGGTCGCGGGTCAGCGGAATGTTCACCACCTGGGCTCCCAGGTTCTCGGCGTACTGCGCCAGCAGCTCGAATGTCGGCGAAGCCAGGATCAAAGTCTTCCCGGGGCCGAGATAGGTGGCGGCAGCCATGCGCAGGTTTTCCGCCGAGCCGCAGCCCAGCACCAGGCGTTCCCGGCTCACCCCGTGCGTCGCGGCGATCGCTTCCGCCAGATCGATGTAATCGTGCTTCGGATAGCGGTGGGCCGTGCTCGCGTTGGCCTTCAAAATCTCGCAGCCTCGCGCGCAAGGACCGTAGGGGTTCTCGTTGGAGTCCAGGCGCATCGCTGAGCCCGGCGCGGTCTCAAACTGCAACGAGCGCCAGTTGCCGGACCACGCGGATTCGCCCAAAACGGGCAGCGCCGCCGCCGCCCCCAGTCCGGTGAACATTTGCCGGAAGAATTGCCTGCGTGGGAGTTCCATAGTGCCCTCTGAATACCAAGAATATGACGCCCGGTCAAACGTATTTCCTGCCGCCACCGGCCGCGCGACCGGGCCGTGCCTCAGCGCCGCTGCTGTGCCAGCGCCTTCTGCGCCGCCTCGCGCCGCGCACGCTCGTTGCTCACCTCCTGCACAAGACGCACCGTGTTCGGCGGATAGACGGCGCGAGTCCATGCCGCGTTCAGCCACTCCGGATGCTGGCTCACGGCGACGCCGAACTCGCGCAGCGCTTCCTCGCGGTCGGGAGCCCGCCACTCTCCCAGCGCCACTCCCATCACCGGATCATCGGCCCGCGGCCGCCCTTCCACGTATGCGTTCCGCGTTCTCCGGAAGCTGGCCTGGGCAAGTTGAAACGATCCCGCTTCGAGCTGCGCCCAGCCCAGCTCCAGAATCACGTCGTCCTGATTCGGCGTCACCCCCACCACGCGCGAGAGGAGTTGCACCGCCTCCGCCGCTCGCCCCGCGCGGTAATACCACCAGCCGATGCGGTCGAGCCCCGTGACCGGGATATCGCCCCAGCGGCCTCCGAGGATGTAGCCGGCGTAGTTCCTGGCTTCTTTCTCATCCCCCGAAAACAATTTCAGGCCGGCAATCTCTTCCGCGAGCACCGTATCGCGCAGGGGATCGCGCGGTTTCTGTTTCGCGCGCGCTGCTTCCAGCGCCGCGATTCCGCGTTTCGCCTCACCTGCCGCTGCAAAGGCGTCGCTGGCCGATTGGATCGCCGCCTCCCAGCGAATCTGCTGGCCCAATTTCAGGAAGGCATCCGCCGCGTGCGTAAAATCGCCGTTCGCGAAGGCCGCCCGCGCGTATCCCCGCAGGTAAGTGGGATCGTTCGGCAAAATGCGCAGCGGGTATTCGGCTAGGCGTTCCGCCTGCGCGTAGTCGTGCGTCTTCATCAACTGTTCGGCGCGCGAGCGCGCGAACTCCGGCAGCTCGCCCTGTCCGCCCGGAGCGAGCTTCAGAAGCTGCTGCGTGGTCTCCCATGCCGCGTCCACGTCGCCCGCCATCAGCAGCGCGCGGATGCGCACCAGATACGCTTCGAGCGACACGGGCTCGAACTCCATGGCGTGTTGTGCGATCTCCGCCGCCGCTTTCAGGTCCTGCCGCTGGAGCGCCGCGGACGCCAAATGCACCGCGAAGGTCCGCACGTCGTTCGCCGCGAGGGGATCGATCGGCACCAGCTTCTGGTAGTTGTCCAACGCGCCGGCGTAGTCCTTGAGTGCAAACCGCGCCTCGGCCAGCGTCTTAAGCGCTGCTACGTCGTCCGGCTTCGTGGTCAGCACTCGCGTCGCCAGCGTGGATGCCGCGCCATACCTTCCCTCGGCCAGCGCGCGCACGGCCTGCTCCCGCGCGAACACTTCCTGGAACGCAAGTGGCCGCGGAGGGTGTGCCGGCAGCGATCCCACCTCGCGCCGGATCGCCGCGATGCGTTCCTGCGGCAGCGGGTGGGAACGGAAATATCCCTCCAGCGTTTCCAGCGCCACTCGCGATATTTCTTCGCCGGGATTTCGTGCCGGGTCGTGCGCCCGTCTGTATAGCTTGTCGAGCTCTTCGAACATCGCCGTCACTTCCAGCGGCGAATACCCCGCTTGCGCGGCCAGCTTCGCGCCCTCGCGGTCCGCTTCGAGCTCCTGGTCCTTGTTGTACCCGGCCACGAACACTGCTACGGGAATCGCCACCACGCCGCCGAGAGGGACTCGGCGCAGGGCCATTTCGAGCTTCACGCGCTCGGCGCAGTGGTAGTGGTCGATGTGCTCGATCTCGTGGCCCAGCACCGCGGCCAGCGCGTCTTCCGTCGTCATCAGCGTCATGAGCCCTTCGCCGATGAACACATGTCCTCCCGGCAGCGCGAACGCGTTGATGAAGTTCACGTCCGCAACGTAATGGAATTGGTAGGGCAGCTGCCGGTGCGCGTGCGCCTTTACTGCTTCTCCTACCGTCTGG
>DASPSB010000238.1:0-15632 GCA_035624135.1 Candidatus Acidiferrales bacterium
ACGCCGCTGGTGCGCCGGCGGGCGGAGGAATATTTCGGCCGGGCGCCGCACACGGAGCTGAATCCGGACGAAGTGGTGGCGCTGGGCGCCGCGGTGCAGGCAGACATCCTGGAAAGCGGCGTGAAAAACATGCTGCTGCTCGACGTGACGCCGCTCTCGCTGGGAATTGAGACGATGGGCGGAGTGGTGGCGCAAATCATTCCGCGGAATTCGACAATTCCGGCGAGCGCGCAGGATACATTCACAAACTCGGCGGACAACCAGACGGGCATTGTAATTCACGTACTGCAAGGGGAACGCGAACTGGCGAAGGATTGCCGTTCGCTGGCGCGGTTTACGCTGAGCATGCCGCCGATGCCGGCGGGGGCGGCGCGAGTGGAGGTGAAATTCCTGATTGACGCGAGCGGAATCCTGCAGGTGCAGGCGCGCGACCTGCGCACGGGCCAGCAGCAGTCCGTGGAAGTGCAGCCGAGCTACGGCCTGAATGATGCGGAAATCGAGCGCATGCTGGAAGAGTCCATCGAGTTTGCCGAGCAGGATTTTGCGACGCGGCAGGCGGTGGAAGCGCGGAACGAGGCGGAGAACATTCTGCTGGCGACGGAAAAGGGGCTGGCCGGAGACGCGGGGCGGTCACTGGGAGCCGGCGAACGCGCGCAGATCGGGGCGGCGGCGGCGGCACTTCGCGAGGCCATGGGCGGAGAGGATTACAAGCTGATCCGCGCGCGGATCGACGCGCTGAATCAGGCCACGGCGAATTTGGCCGAGGCGATGATGAATCAGGTGCTGCACGCGACGGTGGAAGGTAAGAAATTGTCGGAAGTGTAGAGAAGAAGGAGGCAGGGAAACAGGGAACGGACGCGGGGAGAAAACGATGGGCGGTAAGAATCCATATATCCAGGAAACGACGTACAAGCCGGCCACGAAGAAGTACAAGGTCACCTTCCAATACGAGGGGAAGACGCAGGAAGTGGAAGTGGATCCAACGCAGGTGCCCTACGGCCACGACGGACTGCCGGGCAGCATCCTGGACATCGCGATGGGCGCGGGAATTCCGCTGGACCATGCGTGCGGCGGGGTGTGCGCCTGCTCGACGTGTCATGTGGTGGTCCATCAAGGGTTGGAAAGCTGCAACGACGCGACGGACGACGAATTCGACGAGCTGGATGAGGCGCCGGGGATCACGCCGAAATCGCGGCTGGGCTGCCAGTGCGTGCCGGACGGCAGCGCCGACATCGTGGTCGAGATTCCTTCCTGGAACAAGAATTACGCCCGCGAGAGCCATTAGGAGGGACGATGCCCGGCTCATTCGGTTGGGACGACGCGGAAGAAATCGGTTTTCAGCTTTCGGAAAAATTTCCGGGCAAGAACCCGCTGGAAGTGCGGTTCACGGACCTGCATCAGTGGGTGACGCAGCTTCAGGGATTTTCGGACGACCCGAAGATGTCGAACGAAGGGAAGCTCGAAGCCATCCAGATGGCCTGGCTCGATGAATACAACGACCGGCAGGGAGGCTGAGCCCAGGAAGACCGTTGTTCGCGGTTCCTTGTCATCCTGCCGAAACTCCTCTAATCTAGCGAAGCAGCGATTTTTCCAGCAGCACGGCGCCATGGTGCAACGGCTAGCACATCACCCTTTCAAGGTGGAAATGCGGGTTCGATTCCCGCTGGCGCTACCAAGATCGCCAGAAACGCTGCAGATGAAAGAATTTACACGGCTGTAACAATTCCCCGCGCAGCGCGGGAGTAGATTTTTCGGGCCATGATTTCAGATCCTGTAAATCTTGAGGCATTGGACGGTTCGCGACAGGGCCACCGGATACTGCGGTTGAGCGGCCCCTTAACGCTGCATACGATATTTCCGTTCCAGGAAGCGGTTCGGGCAGATAAAGCCGTGGCCCTGATCCTGGACCTCTCTGGCGTATCCTTCGTGGATTCGGTGGGCATCGGCGCGCTGGTGGGGGCATACGTCTCGCGGCAGCGAGACGGGCGAAAACTGGCGCTGGTGGGAGCGGGCGACCGAGTGATGGCGTCGCTGCGCGTCTCAGGCCTGGCGCAGTTTTTCCCCTCGTTTCCTACCATCGAGGCTGCTGAGAGTTCGATGTCCTGAGCGCACTCGGGCCGGCCGCACATTCCAACTGTTTCCCTATTCCCCGATCTGCGTCCGCCCCTGGCTCGGCGCCAATGCTGTAAGATGGTGCCCTTCCGAGCGGCATGTGGAAGGAGCCGAAGTGTCTGCCGAAGCGCCGCGGCCATGGCAACTCTCGAAGAAATTCGATGAAGCGTTTCTCTACGCACACGACGCACACCGCAACCAACGGCGGAAAAAGACGGACCGGCCCTACATCAGCCACTTGATGGGCGTGGCTTCGCTGGTGCTTCAGTATGGCGGCGACGAAGAACAGGCAATTGCGGCGCTGCTCCACGACGTCGTGGAGGATTGCGGCGGGGCGCCGCGGCTCGCGGAGATCCGCGCGAAATTCGGCGAGCGGGTGGCGCGCATCGTGGAGGGCTGCACCGACTCGGACGAAATTCCGAAGCCGCCCTGGCGGGAACGGAAAGAGCGTTACATCAAGCGAGCGTGGACAGAACCGAACGATGTTCTTCTGGTGAGCGCGGCCGATAAGCTTTACAACATGAGGGAAATCCTGATGGATGTCCGGGAGCATGGCCCGAGCGTGTGGGAGCGGTTCCAGGGTCGGCGCGACGGTTCGCTGTGGTACTACCGGGAATTGGTCAAGGCATTCCGAGAACGGGCTCCGCAGTCTCTGGTCAGCGAGCTCGAACGAACGGTAACGGAGCTGGATCGCGCGGGCTGATTGCCGGCGTCGTGGGCTGCGGGTTGCCCTGGTGGGGCACGCGGTTCACAATGGATATGAGGATATGGGCGAACGCGAAGAAAAACCGGGGACAAACGGATCAAGCAGATCCGTTGAAGCGCCTGCAACAGATTCGCTGGTCTCCATCGCAGGCTGGGGGCATTGCGTGGGCGCCGAACTGGTGCCCGCGGCCGCGGTGGAGAAGGAACACGGGCTGCCCGAGGGCACGATTCTTCGCCGGGCGGGGATCGAGTCGGTCGCGCGCGCGGGGCGCGACGAGAACGAGCTGGATCTGGCAGCACGCGCCGCTGCGGCGGCTCTCGAACGCGCGGGGGCTCGAGCGCCGCAGGTGAGCTGCCTGATTGTGACGACGGAGACGTTTGTCGGGCTTCCTTCGCTCGGTTACGCGCTGCACCGGAAACTGGGTCTGCGCGGGGACTGCGGAATCCTCGACGTGGGAGGGGCGTGCGCCGGGCTAGTGAACGCATTGTTTGTGGGGTCGTCCGTGCTGCGCTCTTCGCCCGCAGGCGCAGCGTTAATTGTGACGGCGGACCTTCACGGTCCGGCGCTGCGTCCCGGGCGCGTGGACGGCCGATTCGCGGGGCTGTTCGGTGATGGCGCCAGCGCATTCTTTCTGCAACGCGTGCAGCCTGGCAACAACGGCTCGCACTATTGTCCCGGTGAATTTTTTCTGGGGTGCACGGCTTCGTCCCCGCGGCTCATTTCGCTCACGCCGGATGGGCAGGGCGGCGTGCTACTGGAATTCGACGGCGACGCGCTGGGACGGGCCGCGGTTCGACAACTCGATGCGCTGTTGCGGCAGCTCGAATCCCGCTCCGGCTGCCGGCTCGAGTTGGCGAGCAGTTTCGCAACGCACCAGCCCAACCCGCGTCTGCTCGAAATGCTTGCCCGCCAAATCGGCCTCCCCATGGAAAGATTCCCTGTGGTCTGCCGGAGCTTCGGAAACCTGGGTTCCTCCACAGCCGGTGTCGCGCTTAGTTTGGCCTTGGAACAGAACTCGACGCAGGGTCGGCCGCATCCCGGGCCGATTTTTGTCGCGGCTCTAGGACCAGGCTTGGTTCTGGGTGGGTGCGTGCTTCGATGTGGAGGCGCTGCCCGGTCTTAGGGCGGTGCCCCGCCGATGGCCGGCCCCGAGGATGGGAGTACTTTTCGGAAGCAGATGGCCGGAAGGGGCTCGCGATGAAGGCACTATCTGTTACATTTCTACCCATACTGATGAGACAGGGCCGGGGTAGGCGGCCCCGTTTGGCCGACAAATCGCTTGGATTCAGTAAGTTAACTTTGCCGGGCGAGCGGTGGCTCAAATGCTGATTGGTTAGCGTGATTTTGGGATACCTTGGCGGCTTGTTTCAGACAAGGGGTGCATCCATGAAGTTCAATGGCAAACCGCAGACGAGCCGAGATGAGCGGGGATTCACACTGGTTGAGATGGTGATGGTAGTCGCGATAGTTTTCATCCTCGCGAGCATAGCCATCATCAGCATCAATGGCGCGCTGCCGAGCAACCAAACGCAGGCGGGAGTGAATGCGGCTGTGGCCGTGTTCAAACACGGACACGATATCGCTATTTCTGAACGCCGTAACTTCCAGCTTGTGATTCCGGCAGTGACTCCTTTGAACCAGCTCGGCCTGGAGCGGCTGGAGCTGAGCGGCGGGGTAACGCCACTTCCGGTCACGACGCTTCCCGAACCTGCGCAATTCGGATTGGACCCCAGCATCACGGTCGCCCCGGAGAGCGGTTTAGCCTCCCCGTCAACCTGCTCGACTGGTCTGTGCTTCGGCGGAACGCCCACGCAAACCTGGCAGCCCGATGGCACTTTTGTCCAGGCCAACGGCCAACCGCTGAGCGCGGTGATTTACGTGATGGTGCCTGGGAACCCGAGCGCGCAGCGCGCGTTCACGATCCTGGGCTCGACAGGCCGGATCCGGACGTACCGCTGGATCGGTACACAGTGGATTTTGCAGTAGGGGGACGAGCATGCGACCGAAGCGAGCCAATCAGCGAAATTCGCAGCGGGGCTTCACGCTGGTCGAAGCCATGGTCGCCATCCTGGTGCTCACGATCGGCGTGGTGGGTGTGGCGATCGTGTTTGTACGGGGCTTCACCCTGATGGGCGATTCGCAGGACGACTTGATCGCCAGAGTCAAGGCACAGGAAGCCATCGAAAGCGTATTTGCGGGACGCGACGACCAGAGCCTTAACTGGTCGCAGATCCTAAACGTGAGTCAAGGCGGAATCTTCGTCAACGGGGCATGCCCGATCAACGATCCCGGGCCGGACGGAATCGTGGGCACGGCGGACGATTGCCCGAGCGGGAACCCGGAATACATCGTGCTGCCCGGACCCGATGGGATTTATGGAACCGCGGATGATATCAAGGTGCCGCTGACGAAATTTAGCCGCACGATTACAATCACACCGGTGGGCACGAACACAAACCTGCGGCAAATTACAGTGACCATCACGTATGAGTCGAACGGCTTGAACCGGTCGTACTCGCTGACTACATACATTTCACCTTTTGTGTGAGCGGGGCGGGGTGGAGACATGCAAACGAACAGGAAACGCGAAACGGGATTCACGCTGATCGAACTACTGGTGGCCATGTCGGTGACTCTGCTGATTGCCGCCGCCACGCTGGGCCTGTTTTCCTACGCCATGAACGTCAATGCCAGCGGCAGCCAGATCGGCAATATTGATAGCAACCTGCGGAGCGCGATGAACCTGGTGGTGCGCGACCTCTTGCAAGCGGGCCAGGGCTATCCAACCGGAGGCATAGCGCTCCCGACCGGGACCGGCTGCCAGAATATCAATCGCCCCATCTACACCGCGACGGCGCAGTTCCCCTATGGATGCGCCAACCCGACGACCTATCCGAACATGCCGGCAGTGGCTCCGGGAAGCGGGCTGGGCCCCAACATCATCCAGAATCCCAGCCTGACGTGGATGCCGCAGCCGACGACAAACCCCCACAACAGCGACATCATCACGTTCATTTATCAGGACAACGACCTGGTGACCAGCGTGAATCCGGCAACGCTACTGCCGAACTATCTGGTGAGCATCACCGCCACCCAGCTCACCTTTTCGAGCACCGTGCCCATAACCGGCGCGGCTGTGAGCGATCCGGCGGCGCCGAACGACTTGTTTCTGGTTTACGGCGGAGGAACCGCCCGGCTGGTGGAAGCGACGGCAGTGAGCGGCCAGGTGGTGACCATCAACTCAGCCGATCCGCTGAATTTGAACCAGCAGAGCAGTGCGCCGAGTGTGACGGGCACCATTTACGATCTCCAGGCCCTCTCGGGCGTTACTTACGGGACTACCTGCACTCAGCCCGCCCCTCCCACTCCGCCACCGGCATCGTGCGCGTACACGGCGCAGCGGGTGCTGATGATCAGCTATTGGCTGGATGACACCACGGTCATCAATGGGCAACTCGTGCCCCGGCTGATGCGGCAGGTGGGCATGAATGCTCCGGTCTCCGTTGCGGAGGTCATCGAGGATCTGGAGTTTTCCTACGACTACGTGAACGGCACGACGCCAGTGAACAACGTGACCTCCACCGCGGCTGCGGCTACAGCTTGCTCGTGCACGATTACGGACAATCAAATCCGAAAAGTGAATATCTTCATGGCCGCGCGGTCCGACACGGTGCTGAGCGCGACGAACCAGTATCTCCGCGACAACATGGCCATTCAGGTGGACCTGCGCAGCCTGGCCTTTGTGAACCGCTACCAGTAAAGGAAATTGCAATGAGGAACGAACGAGGAGAAAACACCATGCGTCCTTGTGGTTGCCAGCGCGGCGAGCGGGGCATTGCCCTGATCACGGCGCTGCTCATGCTCTTGCTGCTGCTCTCGGTCTCGCTGGGGTTCACCCTGCTGGTGGCGAACGAGCAAGGTGAGAAAGGCGTGGACCTGGACCGCAACCAGACCTTTTACGCCGCCTACGGCGCCATGGAGCAATTAAACGCAGCAGTGGGCACGCTGTTCCAGCAGACCCCGGCCCCGACCGGCGCCGCTATCACACAATATGTGTTCAACTCTCCGGACATCAACGGCAACGCCGTTCCTCCGAGCATTCCGGGCATGAATTTTTACGATCCTTACGGGCTACCGGCCAGTACAGTCAGCTATTCGGGCGGGAGTGGATATGAGATCTCTTATACGGGGGCGCCTGGAAATCCCACGGCCGCGACGGGCCTCATCACCGTGGGTGCCTACCAGGGTTTCCAGGGACTCATCACGCAGTACACGATTACGGTTAGCGTCCAATCGCAAAACTACTCGCTGACCACCGACACGGCCGGGACGTCGGGTGTGACCAATCGGTACGGCTCGGAAGTGCGGCTGCGGCGGACGCTGCAAACGGTAGCCATTCCCGTCTTTCAATTCGGAATCTTTTCCCAGACGGATTTGGACTTTTTCCCTGGCCCCAACTTCAACTTTGGCGGTGTGGTAGCCACGAACGGAAACTTGTACTTGGCCGCCGGCTCGACGCTCACGCTCAGTTCCCGGACCTCCGCGTACGGCGACGTCATCCGCGACCGGCTGGCGAACGGTTACACCGGGTCGGCCTATCAGAGCGCTTACCCCGGCAACATAAGCATCACCACCTCTCCGGGCACTGGGAACTACCGGAACCTGGCTTTCACGGAAGGAAGCATTAACGGAGGCCCCTCGGGTGCTACCACTCCGCCTACATGTCCTACCGCTCCGTTGCCCGGGGGCACGCCTGCAGGAACGCCCAACGCGAACTGGACCACGATTTCCGTGAGCGATTACAACGACAATCTCCGCAACGGCGCCTTTGGCTGCTCACGGGGCACGGGCCAGGCGAACCTGCAGCTTCCCTTGGTGCAGGCCGGGGCCACGGCAATTGACCTGATCAAGCAGCCGTTTCCGGGCGAGAACACCATTAGCCAAGCCACCGAGGCAATCTACTGCCAGCGATACGCAGTCTATCCGGCGACCACGCTTTGCCCGGGCCAGCAAGGCTACGCGATGCTGCGCATTTTCATCGCTGATACGTATCAGGAAATCGAGCAGATTCCGGAAGCGTCCACGACCGGGTTCATCTCCATGACGCCCGACACGCAGACGGTTAGCCTCCTGGCGGCGCCTAAACCAGGGTACGCGACTGTCCTGCCGCCTTGGGCGTCGTCCGCAGGGGGCACTATTGCCGCGGGGACAGCACCCTGCCCCGCACGGCCAGCCGGGAATGTCTACACTGCCAGTGGGGGCAAGTATTGCAATTACGGCGACTGGTTCTATGGGGGTGCGACAGGCGCAACGGCCCTGGGAGGATTGTCGCGGCTTGGGATGGGCGACGGGATAAGTTTGGGCAGTCCAGCGATCCCGTCAGGGAATTGCCCGGACGGCACCCAGGTGGCGGCGACGGCGGCGCCCCCGGCCCCCGCGACCTGCGGCCCATACATCGAGATGCAATACCAGGACAGCAGCACGGGCGGTTGGGTCGACGTCACGGCCGACATTTTGCGTCTGGGCTATGTGGGTAGAAATCTCTCCCAAGGCATCGGGAAACCTAACGATGGAACAGCCGGCAACACGAACGTGGGTGCGACAGCGGCCCAAATCGCTGCGGGCGCGGGAGCAGCTTGCTACGAGCCGAATCCTGACGCCGTGCTCCGCATCCAGCGTCTTGTGGATACGCCCAGCAACTATTCGACGAAGCCGTGCGGCTACCCAATCAACACCGTGTATGCCAAGCTCAGCGGCGGCCCCGCAGCCGGGGCCATCAGTACAACCGGGGCGGACTACACCCATATGTCGCTCTTTGATTCACGGGAAGGCGTGCTCCGGGACTGCTGGGTGGCGGGCGATTGCCCCGCGACAGTCACTCCGACCCTGGCCGGAGTGATGAATTACGTCGAGATCGACGTCAACAATCTGGCCCGATGGTTCGTGGGCACGATTGGGGCCAAGGGCACGCCTCCTGGTGGCACGGTGGGGTACCTGCTGTACATCTCGGACCGGCGCGGCAACCAAGTGGACCCGACGAACGGGAGCGCGGAAGTGGGCGTGGGCTGCGGAGCCGGCAAGTGCAAGCTGGGCAATCTGGGCTGGGAGGACTTTGTCAATCCCCTGAGCGCCACCGGCGTCCCCAACAACGCAAAGGACACCGGGGAGGATCTCCACGGCGCCAATGAGACCACTCCGGGTGGCACGGCCGTGTCTCTGCCGCTGGAAACTTACGGAGGCCAGCCAGCCTACCAGCCACAGCAATCGTCCGCGGCCACGGGTGGTCCGGTGGCTCCGTACATCCTGTGCTTTCAGCTCGGCGTCGCCGGATGCCCTACCACGCCGGCTACCGGCTCGACCAGTCAATTAGTGCCTTTAGCGAATCTGGCCAATACCAGTGCGTACGGTGCTGCGACGGGAAACAATACGCTTTGCAACAACATCGCCGGCGCACCGCAGTACCCGACGGTGGGGAATACTTCCACTGCTGCGGGTCCGACAGGCACCAACTTGTTATGCCAGGAGAGCGTGAACGAGGCGCGCCTGAATCCTCCGCTGTTTTTCCGCCGGGCGGTAAAGTTAACGGATGCGCAGAGCTTCTCGTTCAGCGTATGCGCCACGGGCGCAACCTGCGGGCTCACCATCGCGTCGGAGAACCCCGTGTACGTAGAGGGCAACTATAATGCTCCGGGCGGGAGCTTCTCGGGAGCGGACACTCCTTCGGCGATATTGGCTGACGCCGTTACGCTGCTCTCGGTGAACTGGAACGACGTCAATTCGTTCAACAGCCCTTATAGTGATTCTGGGAGGACAGCGGTTACCAGTTTTTACCGCATGGCCATCCTCGCTGGAAAAGGGCTCGCCTTTCCGCAGCCGACCACCGGTTCGGTGGCTCAGGACTTCGGCACCGATGGCGGCTTGCACAACTTCCTGCGCTACATTGAAAACTGGAGTTGCTGCACGCTGAACTACAGTGGTTCGCTGGTGAGCTTCTTCTTCAACGAGCAGTTGGTAGGCACGTACAAGGAGGGGGCCAGCGTCGTCTATGATCCGCCCACGCGCGGCTACAACTTCGATTCCAACTTTCTGACTCCCGCGCTATTGCCGCCGCGAACGCCCACGTTCCGCGACATCAACACGCTCGGCTTCACTCAGTTGATCATGCCGAACCAGCAGTAGGCGGGCGCGTCCCGGGGACCTCTCTGCCAGAGGCAGGCCGCAGCCCCGGCGGGCAAAAACAAACGGTAAGGCAGACGGCTCCCGGCATTGCCGGGAGCCGTTTTTCTTTTGCCCGTTCGAGGCAAGGCGCTCGGCCTAGTTACGGTTTCACGCGAGCGTCAAACAGCGTGTTGGCCGCGGGCGGAGTGCAGGCGTTGGCAGTTCCCGCACTGCAGGGCTGAGTCTCGAGCGGACCGGAAAGCATCGCCGGTGCGACCGGTCCGGTGAGCGGCTCGGCGTACACGATGTAGCTATGACCCAGAGGAAGCCCGCCGATGGCATAGCTTCCGTCGAAGTTTGTGACTTGTTGCGAGGGATTGCACGACCAACCGGCAAGTGAACCCGCCAGCACCTGTCCCGTCGCCGCATCCGCCGCCACCACATGCGCGCCGTAATAGCCCGTAACCCACATTCCCGGCGAGGTAGCGGGAAGGCTCGCAAGCGAGAGCGGGTTGGCAGGCAGGACCCGGCCGGTGATCGTGCCGAAGGCCGTCGAGCCGGGGTAATTCACGCGCATCGCGGCGCGGTCGTCGTCGGCCAGCGGCGCGTCGGGAGCTTCCGGCGTCGGCCGCGTGCCGAAGAAAGTGCCCGGAGATGGCGCGAACGGAAACATGGCCGCCACGGCCACGGGAGATTCCGCAAACCCAAGCGTGTGCCCCAGCTCGTGAATCAGAATGCTCTCCAAATCGTAGGCCGTGGGATTGGCGGCCAGCGCGCCGGGCGTGGCAAACTGGATTGCCGGATTCAGCTCCACGTCCGCGTCCAGGATCTGGCCGATAAAGGAGGCGGTCTTGGCGCCGAGGGTCTGGCCGATTACCGTTGCCGTGACCACGGTGGTGTAGGCAAGCACGCCGGGGGCGAAGCTGTCGTCCTGCGCGAAGCAGATGGTGTTGAGCCCATCGGTAGGAGTGCAGGTGTCGCCGCCGCTGGTGGTGCCGAGCGGAGCGTAAGAGGAAGAGGTAAGGCCGGTGCCGGAAACTCCGGCCCAGACAGCAAAGGAATCTTGAATCACTCCCTGGACTTCCGCCTGCGGGCCGCCCGCGAATCCAGGCGTGGTCAGAATGTTCGCACCCAGCGTGGTATCCCACCAGCGATCCACGCCCCCTGGCTCATTTAAATTCATTTGCGTCGGCATCGGACAGGCAGAAACGCCCGCATTCGCCGGGTTACTGGTGTCCGCGATCTGCTGGTTGATGACGTAGCCGCGCGCCGGGTTGGCCGTGCCGGCGAGCAGCAGGGCGGCAGCCGCGAGCGCGGGAAGGGAATTGCGCATCATCGTAGGGTCTCCCGGGCCGCCGCGAGGACGCTTGCGCGCAGCACTGCGAGGGGAAGCTCCCGGCGGCCGCCCTGCGCCGCGCGTCCGGAGTGAGCGTCGAGAATCTCCAGTCCCGCGGTGTCCTGAACGGCTTCTTCAAGTCTGGTGCGCGGGTTCTTTCGGATTCGGAATGTTCCCTGCGCCCAGCTCACGATGTTCATCAGCCGTCCGCGATCCGCCGTCAGGAAAAGGACGAGGTCTTCTCCCACCGTGAAGCGCGGGGCGCCTTCGACACTCACGCGCACGCCAGCGGCCTCGCCGCCGGGCAGGCGCACTGTAAACCGCGGGGGCGGGTTTCCTTTCCACGGCTGCGCGACCTCAAAGGTGGTGAGCGTCCATACGAGGCCAAAATCCGCCACGCTTACGACGCTCACGCACCGTACCCGAGCCACGTAGGTGGACTGCTGGGTCAGCTCGCGCACACTCATGCGGGCCAGCGTGGTGGCGCGCGCCTGGGGCAGCCAGAGTGCGAGCACGGCCAGAAATGATGCGGCAGCCACGGACCGCGAATTTCTGATCGCCTGCGGCCGCCCGCGTTTCGGATGGAATTCAATCAGCAACCGATAGATGGTCATTGCACCTCCACTGCGGCCGTTAGTGCGGCCTGATCTTGATTTGCGGTCGCGACAAACAGGGTGCGCGGTCCCGGCGCTGCACCGGCCGGCAGCGTCAAATCGAATTCGAGCAGTACGGTTCCCAGCGAAGTATCGAGATTTGAGGCAGTGATGTCCGGCGTCGCGGGAGAGGAGAAGGTAACCTGGGCGGCCTGGTCGAGCGCCGTGCCGAACACGCACAATTGCAGCACGACACTCCCGCTCGCCGGGCGGACCAGGACGAGCGGCGGGGCGTTCAAGGTGCAAATACTCGTGGAAGGATCTACGAGCCCAATTTCGAGCAGGGTCAACTGCTCGGGCGGATCGCTTCCGTCCAGCGTCGGCTCAACTACCGTGATATCCATTCCATTGGCAACGGGATTTGAGGAGTCGAGCGAAATCACGGTCTGCGTTGTGGCCGGAGCGACGATGATGAGGCTCACGGTATTGCCCGCTGCTGGTGCGGAGCCAGGGCCTTCCACGCTCACCGTCAGCGCTCCGGCGGCTTCCACGTCGGCCGGAGCGAGGATCGCATCGCATTCCGTGGCAGAGGGGCAGGTGGTTGCGCGCGCCGTGCCGTTAATCAGGAGGGTGGCGCCCGGACCGGGCTGCGACGCGGCGAATTGCACGCCCAAGACCCGCAGGCCAAACGAAGCTGCCGCTCCCGCAAACACGCTGGCGGGCACGAGCCCGGTTATGAAGGGTGCCGTGCTGATCGTGAAGACAGCCATGCCCGGCGCCGCGGGATTTGCCTCGCTCGTGGCCCGTACGTTCACCACGTTGGGATTCGGCGGCACATCGGGCGCGCGATACTCCACCGGCCCGGAAGAGGGGCCGTTCGGCGCCTGGCAGGGCGAACTCGCGGGAAGGCAGATGAGCCCGTCGGCGATGCTGCCATTCGCTGAGCCGTTTACAGCCCAACTTACGTTCTGGTCGGCGACGCCTAGGACGGTTGCGGCAATGGTTTCCACCTGCTGCGGCGCAATGGTGAGGCTCGATGGAGAAATGCTCACGCTGATTTGTGGCGTGATTGTGACGATGGCAGCGGCAAACTGCGCCGGATCCGCAACGCTCACGGCGTCAACCGTTACCTGCGGCGGTGTGGGCACCGAGGCCGGCGCAAGATAATCGACGCTCCCCGGTGGTGAAGCGGCGGGCGGCGCCACGCAGGGATCGCTCCCGGAAACGCAAATTTGCCCAAACGCGGAATTCCCATTGGCCACGCCGTTGACCGCCCAGCTCACTTGCGGATTTGAGGTCTGTGCCACCGAGGCGGTGAATGTTTGCCGCGCGCCGGGGATTCGCGTCGCGCTTGTCGGGCTGATCGTGACGACGATGTTGCTCGTCAATTGCAGGGTGACGGAGCAGGTGACCGCCGGATAGGCCGTGCTCGCTGCCGTAATGGTCACCGAGCGTCCCGTGGGTATGTCGACCGGCGCGAGGTAAAGCCCGTTCTGCGACGATGAATTGGAAATCGTACCGACGGTCGTATTCCCTCCCTGAACGCCATTCACGCTCCAGAGGACGGCCTCAGTCGAAGTGCCATCGAGCGTGGCCGCGAACGTCTGCGTTCGCTCGAGGGCGACCGTGGCGTTGGCGGGCGAAATGGAAAGCACGTGCGTGGTCACGATTTGCGTGGTCACGCTGGAAGTCTTTGAAGGATCGGCGACGCTTGTCGCCGTGAGAGTCACCTGAGGCGGTTGCGGCGACGACGCCGGCGCAGAATAGAGGCCACTCGAGGAAATCGAGCCGCAGACATTCTGTGCGGCACCGCAGCCCGCACCGCTCACGCTCCAAATCACGCCAGTTGCGGGATTCGAGCCGGGCACCGGCTGAATCGAAGCGGTGAATTGCGCCGTAGCGCCCGTGGCGATGCTCGCCGGGCCCGAAGCGGTGATGGTGAAATGGCTGGTTACTTCGACGCTGGCAGTTGCACTTCGGGAGGGATCGGCAGCGCTCGTAGCCGTCAGCGTCACATTCGGCGGTGCGGGGAGAATGCCGGGGGCGGTGAAGCCGCCGTCCGAGTTGATCGTTCCGCAGGCCGCTCCCGCGCATCCCGGACCTGCTACCGACCACAGCACAGCCGTCGAAGGGTGCCCCGCACTCGTGATTGTTGCTGTGAAGGTCTGCATTGCGCCTAATTCCACACTCGCCGTCGGTGGCGAGACTTGAACGCTTACGTCGCTTGTCACCGTCACTGACGCGCTGGCGCTACTTGCGGAGTCCGCCTGGCTGGTGGCGACGATTGGCATGGTCGGAGGCGAAGGCAGGATGGGCGGCGCTTGGTAAGAGCCCGATGCGCCGATGAGGCCCACCAGGCCGTTTCCGCCGGGGATACCGTCAACGGACCAGCTAACGGCAGAATTCGAAGACCCGTTCACGGTGGCCATGAACCCCACCGAATTACCCAGCAAGACTGATGCAGTATTCGGCGCCACTTGGACCGTCACGCTGGGCAGTTGGGGAGGGGGCGCGCTTCCCGCTGATGATCCGCCAGCACAGGCAGCAGCGCACAGGACACAAAGAAGAGCCGCCCAGAGGAGCAAGATTATTCCGATTTCGCAGAGTGCCTGTCTGAGAGCTCTGGAATGAGCGAGGGGGACGGAGGGTTTCCCGTCTTGGAACTCGTCTGTGCCTGTTCGGGACAGTTCCTCCCAGGCAATCTCCACTAACTCCTTTTCTTCGCCTCGCCGCATGGTAGACACGCTCTCTCTACTGCACAACCATTGCCGCGATGCCTTCTTCGGAAACACCGCGTCGCGTGAAGAGCTACTCCGCCGCAACGGGCTACACCTACCAGTATGTTTTCCACGAGATTCGCAAGGGACGGCGGGGCTTCGCGGCGGGGAATGAATACGTCTATGTGATCTCGGCAGATCGGAAGACGTCGTTTCCCCTGGTGATATTCATCGGCCGCGAGGTTGTACGCGGCTGGTCCAAGAAGGCGGTCCGAAACCTGACAGGCACTGAGGAATACGCTGCGGCGAAGATGCGCTTGTTTCGGGCGCTCGACGAAGTGGAAAACCTGGCGGAAGCGCGGCCGGACATTCAGGTGAATGAGCAGGAATTGGTCGAACTGCTGGCGTGCTTGGATCTCTAAGGGAGGCGAGAGCTACTTCTGCGGTTCGAGCACGGCTTTTAGAGACACTTCGCTGTCCTTCAGCACATCGAGCGTCCGCCGCCAGCTTTGCCGGCCCGACGCCTTCAACTCGATTTCGTGCGATCCGGCTGCCAGCTTGAGAATAGAAGGCGCAGTTCCCACGAATTTGCCATCCAACGTGATTTCAGCGCCATCTGGGTCCGAGGTAATGCGCACGATCCCTGTGCCTGGCTCCGGAACGGGCGGCGAACCCAATTTTTCGAGCGACGGGGCGGGATAAAAGCGCCGCAGCACCCGAAGCATGTCCGCGGAACTCAATGCGAAACCGATGCCCGCAACCGGTGCTGCGGCAGGAGCCCCCACCGCGCGGGCCGTGTTGATGCCGATTACTTCGCCTGAGGAATCAAGCAGCGGACCGCCGCTATTTCCGGGATTTACGGCCGCGTCCGTCTGGATCCAGGTGCCTGCCCCCAGTTCCGGTTTCGGCCCAACGGCACTCACGATTCCCTTGGTCACTGTGTTAGGCATTCCCGCGCCGGGATTGCCGATGGCTATGACGCTTTGGCCTTGGGCAACGTCGGAACGATC
>DASPSB010000244.1:0-5656 GCA_035624135.1 Candidatus Acidiferrales bacterium
CTCTTACGAGGCCTGCCACGCATCGTTGTTCAAATTCAGGAGTTACCAAATCACGAAGGGAGGGGGTTGCCTTTGGCCGCTCTAGCGAAATTCTCGACGCTGTCTGAGTTCTGCTAGCCTCGCCGGGATTTCCTTCCGTCCAACGTCAAACCTCTCACCTCCAACTTCCAGGAGACATCAATGCCCGAAACCGATCCCAGCATTCGTTGCCATTACCGCGACTCCGCAGGTCGTCGTTGCCGTCTCCCGCGCATGCAGTCTCATCCCACTTTCTGCATCCGCCACGCCCGCCCGGCCACCCCGGAACCCACTGTCCCCGAAATCGACCTGTCTCAGGAACTCCTCGGCCCGCTCACCGATTTCCGCTCCGCCACTTCCATCAACTACGTGCTCGGCCGCCTGCTCGTTCTCAAAGCCGCCGGCCTCATTTCTCCGCGCGACGCTTCGATCTCCGCCTACATCTGCCAGCTAATCATGCAAACGGTTCCGGCCGTCCGGAAGGAAATGAGCTGTTCTCGCCTCACCCATCCAGACTATCAAGACCTTCGCGGCGTTATCCAAGCCACCGCCTCCGTCTGGGACGAGGAACAGGACCCGGAAGAGAATCCGGAAGATGATCCGGAAGAATCCCCGGCGCCAGTCGCGGCTAAAACTAGAAAATGACCCACACTATCCTTCCCGTTCTCCCTTCTCAGTGCCTTCTGAGTGACCTCCGCATCCGCGCATCGAAAGCCTCTTCCTTGCGCCGCTCTAGGTCGAATCGCATCTCCTTTCTTTCCATGCGTTTCCGCACTCCCGCTCATTCCCAAGATTCCAACCCCTGCATTTTCTGTCGTTTACACACTCCGGTAGGGGGGTACCCCCCCGACCGCCTGGAAATGTAGGAGGATCAACCGTGCCGAGTAACTTCACAGCCGTCCGGGTCGTGCTCTCGCCCACCCTACTTGTGCGCGCGCAGGCTCTCTCGCGCGATGGGCTCGCCATTCAGAAAAATGGTTTCAATCGAGTCGTAGGCGGAGACCTTTTCGAGAGGATTCTCCCGGAGCAGCAGCAGGTCGGCTCGTTTGCCGATTTCGATGGAGCCCAATTCACGGGCGAGCCCCAGCGCCGTCGCGTTGTCGAGTGTTGCTGCGTCCAGGATGAGGGCCAACGGAGCGCCGGCCTCCGCCCAATCCTCGATTTCCAGCCGTCCATTCAACCCCGGCGGATTCCCGAATCCGTCGCCCGCGGGTGTATCGCTCCCGAAGAGCAGTGCAACCTTTTCCTGCAACATGAGTTTGAACGTCGCCCGCGTTCTTGCAATCGACGCGGGAAGCAACTTGTCGAACCCGGGAGCTGGAGTGGCTTTGCGGTACCCATCCAAGAGCGCCGCGCGCGCCTTCAATCCTTCCGGCGAGCGCAGATAGCCGATCACCGATTGGGGCAGTGCCAAGCCGAGCCGGGGATCATCGAGCAGGCTTGGGTCCAGCATGGTGCGTTCGCCGGCAACCGTTTGCAGTGTGGGTTGCACGTGCACTCGGGCGCGCGCCGCTGCGGCGATCACATCCCGCGCCGCCGCGGGCGGTACAGGATTCGCGAGGTCGCCGGGCCAAATCCACAGACCGTGTGCGATCACCTCCGCATGAGCGTCGAGCGCGGATTGCCAGCTCTCCACGCCCGTCGCGTGCACCAGAAGCGCGAGTTTGCGCCGCGCCGCCGCTTTTTGAATTTCGCGCAGCGTCTCGCTGTGCAGGTACGGCCAGTGGAACACCCCGAATCCGGGTTCCACGAACGCCTTCACGCATATGGCTCCGCGTTCCGCTGCGCGTGCGACCGCGCGTTCGGCAGTGTAATCCGCCGGATCCAGCGATTTGGGCCAATGTTTCTCTTCCTGCGGCTCGTACACCAGATTGGGAAAGTCGGGCGATCCCGCCGGCGGAACTTCAAACGCCCCATATCCACCGGCCACTTTTATCCCCGCGCCGCAGGAGTAAAAGCGGGGGTGCAACGGTGTGCCCTCGAACCAGGCCTCGTCGCTCGGCTTCAGGTCCAGATCGACCAGGGATGTGAAGCCGAAAGCGAGATAGGCGCGCGGAACCTGCGCGCGGTACGCGGCCCACAGCTCCGGGTGGGCGTCGATGGCGTCGTCATCCAGTGCCGCGGAGTGGCCCACGTGCACGTGCGAGTCGATCAGTCCGGGAATCAGAAACCGGCCGGTGCCGTCGATTCGCCGCGCATGACGGCCGGCAACCAGATTGCCGCCGAGTTCCGCGATCCGCCCATCGCGAATCACCACGCTCGCATGAGCCAGCGGAATCGGACGCTCCGGCGAGATCAGCGTCACATTCTCGATTACCGTGCCTTCGTCAACGATGCGAGATACGGCCGCTGGCGATGTATGGCCCGTCCGAGCAGCGGCAAGCGCGCTCAAGAGGCCAACGGCTGCCGCTGCAGCGCACACGACACGACGAATTGTCCTGGTCATCGCCTCCTCCTCTCAGGTGCAATCCGGTTATTGGCTTCGACATTTGGATCATACGAAGTCTTGAGCCCGCGAGTTCCAAGCCGGCCAACGTTTCGGTCGAGAGGCTGTTGGCTATCGGCCAACTGTTCCGCCGCCGCTGATGGCCGGAACGATGGTGATGACTGCCGTCGCGGGCAGCGGCGTCGTGAGGCCGCCGGTGTAATGCGTGTCTTCGTTGCCTACAAAGATGTTGATGTGCTGCCGCAACGCGCCCTGCTCGGTGAGCACCCGGTCGCGGATGCCGGGATAGAGCGAGCCGAGTTGGTCGAGCGCATCTCGCACGGTTTCTGCCGGCGCGGGCAGCGTGACCTCATTGCGGCCGTCGGTGAATTGCCGCAGCGGACCAGGTACATGAATGGTGATCGGCATACGCGTCGCGCCACCGTCCTATTTCTTCCCTCTCGCACGCGATCGGCCGCCGTGCTTCCTGCCGTGGGGTTTTGCAGCGGTCCGGGGTGCGTCTCTGCCCGATTTTCGAGTTTCGAATTTCGATTTTCGGTCCCCTACAAGGGCGATTTTCACGCACACGATCGCCGGCAGGCCTTCCAGAATTCGCGTCCAGGAACGGCCTTCGTCGCGCGAGCCGTAGAGCGCGCCGCTCCGCGTCCCGAAATAGAGCCCCATCGGATCGAGTTCGTCGCCCGCCAACGCGTCCCGCAGTACCGTTTCATACGCGCGCTTCTGCGGCAGGCCCCGCGAGAGCGCCTCCCACGACGCGCCTGCATTGCGCGTGCGATAGACGCGAAGCTGCCCGTCCGGCGTGCACCGGAATTCGTCGGATTCCACCGGCAGCACGTACACGCAATCCGGATCGTGCGGGTGAATCACCACGGGAAATCCGAAATCCGACGGCACGCCGTTGGCGATGTCGCGCCAGTTCTCGCCCGCGTCGTCGGAGCGGTAGATGCCCCAATGGTTTTGCAGGAACAGGCGTTCGGGACGCGCGGGATGCAAAGCAATCTTGTGTACGCACTGGCCGAATTCGGGAAATTTTTCGGGCATGAAGGTGACGCGCACCCCGCGGTTGCGCGCCGTCCAGCTTTTTCCGCCGTCGCCCGAGGTGTACACGCCCCCCGCGGAGATAGCCACGAACATCCGGCCCGTCGTTCCGGGATCCGGCAGGATCGTGTGCAGCATCAGCCCGCCATTTCCCGGCATCCAGCGCGGCCGGTGCGCATGATCGTAGAGGCCGCGGACGAGCGACCAGCTTTCGCCGGCATCCCGCGACTCGAACATCGCCGCGGGCTCCACCCCGCAGTAGAGCACATCGTTTTCGGCTGGCCCGCCGAGGCAGATTTGCCAGATATTCTTGAGCACGGCCCCGGTATCGGCCGGAAATTTGACGTTGGCTTCGGCCGGATTCGTCCACGATTTTCCGAAGTCTTCGCTCGAGCGCAGAAAGCTGCCCCACAGCACGCTATTGGTGGCGATCCACAGGCGATGACGGCCATCGCGCCCGTCGTACACCATGGCAGGAATGTTGTGCCCGTGGAAGTAGGGCCCCGCAACGTCCCAGCGTTGGCGGTCGCGCGTCGAACGGAGCAGGAATGCGCCCTTGGTCGTGCCGACCAGCAGCAGCACGTCGCCATCGCGCACCGCGTGATGTTCTATGCCGCGGAGCACCATGCGCAGCGGGCCGCGCGGCTCGGGCGTCTGCGGCTCCCGGCCGGTGAGCGTGGCCCCCTGGAGCGTTTCCAGCGCGGCGCGCACTTCGCTCGCGCGCTGGAAGCGCTGCGCCAGCTCCTTGGCAAGGCAGCGCAGGATCACTCCGGCCAGGCCCGGCGGAATGCTCGGAGGCAGCGGCGGGGGCGACTGATGGAGAATCGCCGAGCTGATTTCGAACCCGGTTTTGCCGGAGAAGGGATAGCTGCCGCAGGCAGCGTGATAGAGCGTCACGCCCAGAGACCAGATGTCGCTCAACTGGCTCGCCGCTTCGCCTTTCAGGAGTTCGGCCGCCATGTAAGGAAGAGTTCCGACCAGAGAAGTGGAAAGCGCGGCGTAGGATTGAGTCACTTCGTTCAGCAGAGCGCTGCCCGTGCGCGTGGCCAGGCCGAAATCGAGGATTTTCACGCGTCCTTCGCGAGTGACCAGGATGTTGGCGCCCTTCAGATCGCGGTGCAGCGTGCCTTTGTCGTGCGCGTGGGCCAACGCGTCGGCGATTTGCACGCCGTACCGCGTCAAAACCTCGAACGGCAAACCCGCGGGGCCGACGAGCGCGGTCAGCGGCTGGCCTTCCACCAGTTCCATCACGATGTAGAATTCGTCGCCCGACTTTCCCACCTGGTAGATGGTGCAGATGTTGGGATGGGTGAGCGCGGAAGCGGCTTGGGCTTCGCGGAGCAGGTGGTCGCGGCCCAGCGTTTGCCCGGCGCCGGCAGCCAGGACTTTCACCGCCACGTCGCGGTCGAGCACTTCATCGTGCGCGCGATACACCACACCCATGCCGCCTTGTCCGATTTGGGCCAGGATTCTGTAGTGGTCCAGGAGTTTGCCGATCATGGCTGCGTGGGAATGCGGCACGTCATCGTATCATCGGAGACGGCGCAGGACGATGGGCCGGGGAGAAACCGTATGAACTACACCACCATGGAGAGCCCCGTAGGACCTCTGCTCCTCGCGGCGAACGACGGCGGATTGTGCTTCATCAGTTTCGCGGGAAAAAAGGGCGCGGTGAGGCCGCAGCGGAAGTGGACGGAAAGTGCCAAGCCGTTCGCCGAGGTGATTCGGCAGCTTCGCGCGTATTTTCGCGGCGAGTTGCAGGAGTTCGACGTGCCCCTGAATCTTGCCGGCACCCCGTTCCAGCTTTGCGTGTGGGAAAGCCTGCGGATGATTCCCTACGGTGAGACGAGATCGTACGGCGAGGTCGCGCGGCACATTGGAAAGCCGGATGCCGTGCGCGCCGTAGGGACGGCGAACGGCGCGAACCCGATTCCGATTATCGTGCCGTGCCATCGCGTGATCGGGAGCGACGGCAGCCTGACGGGATACGGCGGAGGGATTTCGATAAAACAGAAGCTGCTTGCGCTGGAAAGCCGGCAATTGCGGCTGCTGTGACCTCGGTCGGCTTCGTGTTTCGAGAGGTACGCACGTCCGGGAGGGGGAGAACATGCTGAAGAAGCTGGCACCACTCGTTTTGATTGCGCTGCTTCTGCC
>DASPSB010000247.1:0-2604 GCA_035624135.1 Candidatus Acidiferrales bacterium
CGTCGAGATAAAGATCAAACCCGCCTGAACGGCGGAGCCCGTTCCGAGCCGAAATAAACATGTGTGGCACGTCACGCCCCCAAGTGAGGCATGTCACAGAAGCGGCCGTGAAGGGGAGCCATCATCATCACAACCTGCGGGGATGCGGCCCAGCCCTGCGGCGAGCCACACCGCCGGCGAGGAGGGCGCCATGACAATCACAACCATCATCTGGGTTTCCTTCGTTATCGCCCTGGTGGCCGGATACGTGATCTGGGAAGTCGTCCGGTTCCGGAAATACGGAGGGATGATGCTGGTCACCTGTCCGGAGACGGGCAAACCGGCCGCCGTGAAAATTAGCGTGGCGGGCGCGGTGTGGGCGGCGCTGCGCGGCCGGCGGCAGGTAGAGTTGGCGGCCTGTTCGCGCTGGCCGGAGCGCGCGGATTGCGAGCAGGATTGCCTGTGCGAAATCGAAGCGAATCCGGAAGAGCATAAGGCGTGGACCATCGCGGCAAAATGGTTCGCGGGGAAGAATTGCGCCTTCTGCGGAAAAACGATTGCGCCGGTGAAGCACATGGACCGGATGCCCGCGCTGGTGAATCTGGACAAGAAAACGTTCGAGTGGAACGAGATCCCGACGGAAGAATTGCCCGCGGCATTCGATGCCTGCAGGCCCGTTTGCTGGAACTGCCACATCGCGGAGACGTTTGTGCGCGAGCATCCGGAATTGGTGACTTTTCGGCCGTGGAAGAAGAGCGGGCCAATCGGAGAGTATGTGCCCAGCAACGACGGCGACGAAAGCGCGGGAATGACAGAAGCGAAGCGGCGCGCGGCCTGAGCTTCTATGCTCGCGGGGGTGGGAATCCCTCGCGGCGGTTTCGGAGGATTCGGCCGGGGCTTTGGCGGCTACGGATACGGCCGGGGATGCTGGGGATGTGGATTCGGGGGCTGGGGTTGGGGCCTCGGTTGGGGCTGGCCGTTCTGGTTTAATCCCTTCTGGTATGACTCTTACTGGGGTTACCCGTATTGGGGCTACGGCTTCTCTGATCCCTGGTGGTGGGGATGGCCGGACAACTCCAACTACGGACCTCCGGTAGTCAGCAATTACCCATACTGAAGAGCAGTTCGGATTTTCCCTAACACTGTGGCGAGGGCGTGCAGGAGTTTGTAGCCGCAGAATCCCGCGCGCATTCTTCCAACCGCAATTGAAGCGTCATCCGGTATAACCTGATGCGGCACTGTGCGCCTGCGCTGCGGGCGTGGGGGACAGGTTGAAGCTTGAAATCCAGAATGTGAGCAAGCAGTACGACGGAAAGGTGTGGGCACTGCGCAACTTCACGCTGGAGCTTGCGCCGGGCGTGCTGGGCCTGCTGGGGCCGAACGGGGCGGGCAAATCCACGCTGATGCGCATCCTGGCGACGATCTCCAATGCCACGAAGGGCACAGTACGCTGGAATGGAACAGACATCGCAGCCGAGCCCGACGCGCTGCGCAGCGTGCTCGGTTATTTGCCGCAGGATTTTGGCGTGTATCCGAACCTGAACGCCGTGGAATTCCTGGAATATCTCGCGGCGGTGAAGGGAATCGAAGCCCGAGCGGCGGGGCGACGCATTGACGAGCTGCTCGCGCTGGTCAACCTGACGGACGCACGGAAACGCGCGCTGGGCGGATATTCGGGCGGGATGCGGCAGCGGGTGGGAATCGCGCAGGCACTGCTGAACGATCCGAAGCTGTTGATAGTGGACGAGCCCACGGCGGGACTCGACCCGGAAGAGCGCGTTCGATTCCGAAACCTGCTCTCGGAACTATCCGGGGAACGCATAGTGATTTTGTCGACGCACATCGTGAGCGACGTGGAAGCGACGGCCACGGGGATCGCAATTGTGTCGCGCGGCCTGCTGGTGACGCACGCCGCTCCGGAAACGCTGCTGGCCCGGCTGGAAGGAAAAGTGTGGGAGTGGACGCTCGCGAGCGATGAGCTACCGGCGGCGCGGCAACGATTTCTGATTTCCACGGTGATCCGGCGCAGCGACGGGGTTCATGCGCGAGTGGTGGCGGATGCGCCGCCGGGTCCGGGCGCGCAGCCCGCGCCGCCGACGCTGGAAGACGCGTATCTGCATGCCATCGCGTCCGCGCGGCAGACGGAGGCGGCGTGAATCCGCGAGTGCTGTATCACATCGCGAGGGCGGATTTCTTCGAGCGGGTGCGCCGGTACAGCTTTCTGGTGACGCTGGCGTTCACGCTATACGCAGCATTCGAGGCGAACCGGGGAAACATCGTGGTCAACCTGGGCCACTCCCGCGGCGTGTACAACTCGGCGTGGCTGGGGATGCTGCTGTCGCTGACGGCCACGTTTCTGATCACGATGGTTGGGTTCTACGTGATCAAGAACACGGTGGAGCGCGACCGGCGCACGGGCGTCGGCCAGATTCTTGCCGCGACGCCGCTCGACCGGCTCACGTATCTGGCGGGAAAAGCGCTCAGCAATCTGGCGGTCGTGGGAACGATTGCGGCGATACTGCTGTGCGCCGCGTTCGCGATGCAGGTGTGGAGAGGGGAGGCCAGCGGGATTGATCCGTGGAAGCTCGTGGCGCCGTTCCTGTTCCTGACGCTGCCGTCGCTGGC